>NZ_LKKW01000019.1 GCF_001891165.1 Streptobacillus ratti
AATCACAAAAAATATATCCATCCCTCATTTCATAATTCAATTTCTTAACTTTTAAAACTTCTATTAATCCATTTAATGTCATAATAGATGTAGCAGAAATTGATGCACAAACTATATCTTTACCATAGTTATATGCTTCTGTATGCCCTTTAATTAAATAGGATACAATTTTTCTTCTTTATTAATTTTTAAAAATGTGTTATTATTAGTCATGGGTATACAGTTCCTTTCAATAGATTTGCTCATTTATGATTGTACTGTATATCCTATTTTTTTTCAATTACTTTTTTGGACATTTACTTTTGGAATTTAGGGTTCTTTTAAACGCTTCAAAAATGATTGAAAAATCTACTTGAATGTGCTATTATTTGAAGTAGACGATTTTAATATATTAGTAAGAAAGTAGGTAGAAAATGGTTACTAAAGAAGAAGTAGTTAAATTAGCAAAACTATCTAAATTATCATTTGAAAAAAATGAATTAGAAGCTTTTCAAAAAGATTTAAATGATATATTTAAATATATGGAAAGTTTAAATGAATTAAACTTAGAAAATGTAGAACCTTTATATAATATTTTAGAAAATGAAGGTAAGATATATAATCATGAACCAAAAATAGAAATGGATAAAAAAATGTTTTTAAAAAATGCACCTAAAAGTGATGAAAACTTTATTTCTTTACCAGTAATGATAGGTGATGGAAATGAATAAGATATATACTTTAACTGCTAGTGAAATGGCAGAATTAATAAAAGAGGGTAAATTAACTTCACAAGATGCAACAAAATCAATTTTAAATAGAATAGATGAAATGGAAGATAAAATAGGGGCATTTGTTTCTATTAATAGAGAAAATGCAATAGAGTCAGCTAAAAAAGCAGATGAGACAGAAATATCTAGTTCTTTACATGGAGTTCCTATAGCTCTTAAAGATAATATAGTTTCTTTAGGAGAATTAACTACATCAGCATCTAAAATATTATCAGGTTATTATGGAACATATGATGCAACTGTAGTAAAAAGATTAAAAGAGGCTAATGTAGTTTTAGTTGGTAAGGCTAATATGGATGAATTTGCTATGGGTTCATCTAATGAAAATTCAAGTGTTAAACTAGTTTCAAATCCTTGGGATTTAGAAAGAGTTCCTGGTGGTTCAAGTGGTGGTTCAGCAGCAGCAGTTGCTGCCTTAGAAGTACCTATAGCTTTAGGTACAGATACAGGTGGTTCAGTTAGACAACCAGCATCTTTAACAGGTACTGTTGGATTAAAACCTACTTATGGTAGGGTTTCAAGATATGGTCTTATGGCATTTGGTTCAAGTCTTGACCAAGTAGGAATAATTGCAAGAACATCTGAAGATGTTGCAAAAACTTTAGAAATAATAGCTGGTGAAGATATTTATGATTCAACTACAGTAGATGTAGAAGTTCCTAAATATTCTGAAATGTTAAATAAGGATATTAGTGGTTTAAGAATAGGGATAGATAAGAATTTCTTTAATGGTCTATCTAAAGAAATTAAAGAAAGCATAGAAAATGCTTTAGATGTTTTAGTGAAAATGGGTGCAAGTATTGTAGATATTAGTCTTGATTATGCTAAATATTCTATTCCAACTTACTATATCATTTCATCAGCTGAGGCTTCATCTAATCTTTCAAGATATGATGGAATACGTTATGGTCATAGAGCAGAAGCTGATAATGTAGAAGACATTTATGTTAAATCAAGAACTGAGGGATTTGGTAAAGAGGTTAAAAGAAGAATAATGATAGGTTCATATGTTCTAAGTTCAGGATTTTATGATGCTTATTATAAAAAGGCATCTCAGGTAAGAAGATTAATAAAAAATGATTATCAAAAAGCATTTGAAAATGTAGATATAATAATCACACCAACAACACCTAATGTAGCATTTAAAAAAGGAGAAAAATCAAATAATCCTATAGAAATGTATTTATCTGATATTTATACAGTTTCAGTGTCTCTTGCAGGATTACCAGCAATTTCTGTACCAGTAGGATTTGTGGATAAATTGCCAGTAGGAATGCAAATAATATCTAACTATTTTAGAGAAGATTTATTATTAAATGTTACACATAAATATGAAATGGAAAGAGGAAAAATTGATTATGAAAGAGTATGATATAGTAATAGGGTTAGAGGTTCACTGCCAATTAAAAACTAAAACTAAAATATGGTGTGATGCTGATGCAAATTATGATGAAAAAGATCCTAATACTTGTATTTCTCCAGTATCAACAGGTGAGCCTGGAGCTCTTCCTAGATTAAATGAAGAAGTTTTAGATTATGCTATTAAAGCAGCACTTGCTTTAAATTGTGATATTAATAAGATAAGTTACTTTGATAGAAAAAACTATTTTTATCCAGATTCTCCTAAAAATTATCAAATTACACAATATTTCAAACCTTATGCAGAAAATGGATATTTAGAATTTAAAAGAAATGATAAAGATATTAAAGTTGAAATAGAAAGAATACAGATAGAAGAAGACACGGCTAAAAGTATACATACAAAACATGAATCTATATTAAATTTTAATAGAGCAAGTATACCATTAATAGAAATAGTTACTAAACCATGTATTACAAATCCACAAGATGCCTATATATATTTAAATAACTTAAAAGAGAGAATTAAATATACTGGAGTAAGTGATGTAAGTATGGAGCTTGGTTCACTTAGATGTGATGCTAATGTTTCTATTAAAGAAAAAGGTTCTAATAAACTTGGTACTAGAACTGAAACTAAAAATTTAAATTCATTTAAAGCAGTAGTAAGAGCTATAGAATATGAAGCAAATAGACAAATGGAATTAATAGAAAAAGGTGAAAGAGTAATTCAGGAAACAAGACTTTGGGATGATGAAAAAGGTATTACAAGACCTATGAGAAACAAGGAAGAGGCTATGGATTATAGATATTTTCCAGAACCAGATTTACCACCAGTAATAATTGATGAGGAAAGAATAGCTAGATTAAAAGAAGAAATGCCAGAATTTGCTGATGAGAAATTAGCAAGATTTATAAATAAATATAATATGTCTGAAGTTGATGCTGGAAATTTAGTTACATCTATTAATCTTGCAAACTATTTTGAAAATTTAGTTGAGGTTTCAAAAGAACCAAGACTTTCAACTAACTGGATGCTAACAGAAGTATTAAGGGTACTTAAAGAAAAATACATTAGTATAGATGAATTTAGTATAAGTAGTGAGAATTTAGGAAAATTAATTATTTTACTTAAATCTGAAACAATAAGTTCAAAAATAGCTAAGGAAGTATTTGAAATAATGCTTAATGAAGATAAAGACCCTAATATTATAGTTAAAGAAAAGGGTATGTTACAAATATCTGATGAGGGAGAAATAGAAAATATTGTTAAACAAGTAATTTCTGAAAATCCTGAATCTGTACAAGACTTTTTAAATGGTAAAGATAGAGCAATTAAAGCTTTAATGGGTCAAGCTATGAAGATATCTAAAGGTAAAGCAAACCCTAAGCTTGTACAAGATTTATTAATAAAAAATATGAAATAAGGTAAATATATGAGCAAATTAGACAGATGGTTTTTAAAAGAAAAAAATAGAAAAAAAATATATTTTATATTTTTCCTTTTATTCTTGTTTTTAGTAATAGTAAGACTATTTTTTTTACAAATATTACATAAAGATTTTTCATTTAATGTGATTAGCCCTATAAGGTCATATGTAAAAGAAATAAAGGCTAAACGTGGGTCTATACTTACTAGTGATAATTTAGAATTAGCCGTTGATTTAGAATATCAAGGCATAGTTGTAGATCCAACATTATTTAAAGATAAAGAAGAAATAGAGAAGTTTGTAGATATAATTAACAAAGTAATCAAAAATATTAAAGTAGAAGAAACTGTTGCTAAAATTTTTGAATTAAAAGAGAAAAATAAAAAATACTATGAATTTAAAAATGTATTAATTAATGTTAGTCAAAGAGATCAAATTGATGAATTAATTAAAGAAGTTAGAAAAAATAATAGAGAAAATTTTAATGCAAGATTTGTCTATTTTACAAGAAAATTCAAGAGAGAATATATAAATAATTCTGTATTTGAAACTATAGTTGGATTTCTTAATAAAGAAGAAAAAGGTGTTTATGGTGTTGAGCATAAATATGATGAAACACTTACAGGAGAAAATGGACAAGCAACAGGAACAGCTCCTTTTTCAGCATCTTTAGCAGAGTATACATTACCGTATTTAATAGATGAGAAAATAGTTAAAAATGCAAAAGATGGGAATAATCTTGTATTAACAATAGATTCTTTGTTACAATACTCACTTGATGATATTCTTAAAGATGCACATAATAAATTTGAAGCAACTACTACTATGGGTATAGTAATGGAAAGTGATACAGGGAAAATAGTAGCAATGAGTTCTTACCCTAAGGCAGTAAATAGAGCAGAAATAAAGAATCATAATATTACCTCTTTATTTGAGCCAGGTTCAATATTTAAACCTTTGACAGTGGCTATGGCTATGAATGAGGGAATAATTAATGAAAATACTTTAATACATTCTGATGGATATATTAAAGTAAAAAATAGGATAATAAGAGATCATGATGATAGTACTAAAGGTACATTACCTGTATCAAAAATAATGGTAAATTCAGGGAATGTAGGATTAGTTAAAATTTCACAAATGATGAATCCAGAAACTTTCTATAACTATCTGCCAAAATTTGGATTAGGTAAAAAAACAGGTGTGGATATTTCATATGAAACTACTGGGTTTTTAATGACACCAAAAGAATTTACGGAAGTTAGAAGATCTAATGTATCTTTTGGACAAGGAATAAATATGACACAGCTTCAAATGTTGGTTGCTTTAAATGCGACTATTAATGGTGGAGATTTAATAACTCCTCAAATAGTTGAAAAAATAGTGGGAGTTAATGGAGAAGTTATAAAAAACTATGAAATTCATACTAAAGGAAAAGTAATTAAAGAAAGTATAAGTAATAAGATTAGAAAAATACTTGAAGAAGTAGTTTCAAGTGGTACTGGTCGTGGAATAAAACTTGATGGATATAGAATAGGTGGGAAAACAGGAACAGCTCAAAAAGCAGGACCTAATGGTTATGAATATGGGAAATATTTCTCATCATTTTTCTCATTTTTTCCAGCAGATAAACCTAAGTATAGCATATTAATTACTGTAGATGAGCCGCATGGTCAATATTATGGAGCTTCAGTTGCATTACCACTAGCTAGGGATATTTTAGATAAGATAATAAAGTATAAAAATGTAACTCCAAGTGAAAAAGTAGTGAAAAATATTTCTGAAATAGAAGTTGTAAAACCTAAAGAAAACAGAAATAAGAAAATAGAGAATATTAAGAATGAATTTTCTATGAATATTATGCCTAATTTAATAGGTGTAACTAAGAAAAATTTATTAGAATTAGGTATAGATAAATACTCTGTTTCTATAACAGGAAATGGAAAAGTAATAAAACAATATCCAGAAGCTGGAGCTAAAATTAAGGTTGGAGATAAAATAAGATTAGAATTGAAATAATAGAAAGGGGAATAAGATGTATTATCAAATATATGTAAAAAAATATGTAAACACATATACTTATGAGTCTGATTTCCCTTTAGATGTAGGAACTTTTGTTGAAATTAATTTTAGAAATAAAAATTTATTAGGTGTAGTTATTAGAGAAAGTAAAAAAGAAGAAATAGGGGATTTTAAAATAAAAAAAATAAATAAGGTTATGGAAGATATGGTAAAAATACCAGAAAGTATATTAAATTTAGCTATATTCATTAATTCTTATTACATCACCGATTTTCATGCTAGTTTTAAAATATTAGGTCCTTATGAGAAAATGTATAAGGAGAAATTATTAGAAATAGAAAAAAAAGAAATAACTATTAATAATAGTATAGCCTTAAATGAATATCAACAAAAAGCATATGATGATATAGTAAATTCTAATGAAAACATTTTTCTATTACATGGAATAACAGGTAGTGGAAAAACTGAAATATATATTAAATTAATAGAAGAAGCATTAAAAAAAGATAAATCAAGTATATTTTTATTACCTGAAATTTCTTTAAGCTCACAAATGGTTAAAGGTATAAAAAAAGTATTTGGTAATACTGTAAGTTTAATTCATAGTAAAATGACTCCAGCTACTAAACTTAAAGAATGGATTAATATTTATTCTGGTAATTCAAGGGTCATATTAGGTGCAAGGTCAGCCTTATTTGCTCCTGTTAAGAATTTAGGATATATAATAATAGATGAAGAACATGAGAATACATATAAACAAGAAGATAATGCAAGATATCATAGTAGAAATGTGGCGATAAAAAGAGCTATGCAAGAGGGAGCAAAGGTTGTATTAGGTAGTGCAACGCCATCATTTGAGAGTTATTATCTTGCAAAAAAAAATATATTTAAATTAGTTACTTTAAATAAAAGATTTAATAATATGGACTTACCAGAAATGGAAGTAGTGGATTTATCTAATGAAAAATCAATGTTGTCTGAAAAATTACTTCAAAATATGAAAGATACTTTATTAAAAGGGGAACAGGTAATATTAATATTAAATAGAAAATCCCATTCTTTGTTGGTTAGATGTATAGATTGTAAAGAAAAAATGGCTTGTCCAAGATGTAGTGTTAATTTAAGGTATTCAAAATCTAAAGATATCTTAGAATGTTCACATTGTGAATATAGAAGAAAAATGTATGATACTTGCCCTTATTGTGATAGTGAAAACTTGGAATTTTTAGGTATAGGAATAGAAAAGTTAGAAGAAGAATTATCAGAATTATTTGGTAGTGAAAATATACTTAGAATGGATTCAAGTACCATGACTAGTCAAAAAGATTTTGACAAGGCATATAAAGAATTTAGTGAAAATAAGTATCAAATAGCTATTGGTACACAAATACTTGCTAAGGGATTTCATTTTCCTAATGTAACTTTAGTCGGAATAATTAATACAGATCAAATTTTATCTTTAAGTGATTTTAGAGTAGGAGAAAAAACTTATCAGCTTGTAACACAATCAGCAGGTAGGTCAGGTAGAGGAGATAAAAAAGGAAAAGTAATACTTCAAAGCTATGTTCCTGATTCAAAATTAATTAATTCAATAATGTCTGGAGATTTTGAAGAATATTTTGAATATGATATGCACATTAGAAAATTACTTAATCTACCACCTTTTAGTAGAATGATTAAAATAATAGTTTCTGATAAAAAAGAAGAGAGAGCATTAAAGGTAATTAAAAAAATACATAAAGATATTACCGAAAATTTTGCAGAAGTTTCCCATATTGAAAAAGCCCCAATATTTAAAATGAATGATGACTTTAGATATAACATATATATCAAAAGTAATAAAAATGAAATAGCAAAAAATAGAAAGTTACTTTTTGCTATAAAAGGATTAAGTAATAATACAACAAGAATTTTAGTTGATATAGATCCTTTAACTTTATATTAGAAAGTAGTGATAAAATTGAATATTTATGTTTACGAAGCTCCAATTTTAAGAAAAAAATCAGATGAGGTTATTGAATTTAATGATGGATTAAGAAATACATTAGATGAAATGGTTAAGACTATGAGACTTGCAAATGGTATAGGACTTGCTGCTAATCAAGTTGGAATAGATAAAAGATTTTTTGTTTTAGAAATTGAAGATGAGATAATAAAGGTGGTAAATCCAGAAATATTAAGTTTTGGAGAAGAAATGGTAGAATTTCAGGAGGGGTGTTTAAGTATACCAGGTATATTTAAGAATGTATTAAGACCTGAAAGCATAACTGTAAGATATCAAGATGAAAATGGGAATGTTATAGAAAGAGAATTAAATGAACTTAAATCACGTGCATTCCAGCATGAATTAGATCATTTAGACGGTATTTTATTCATAGATAAAATAAGTCCTATGAGTAGAAATCTTATTAGAAAAAAATTAGAAATTATGAAGAAGAACAGTAAACCAAGAGAATTTTAGGGGTGAGAAATGAAAACAATATTTATGGGAACGCCAGATTTTGCAATAGAAACTTTAAAATATTTACATGAAAATACAGAACTATTAGCTGTATTTACAAAAGTAGATAAAATTAATGCTCGTGGTAATAAGGTTGTTTTTTCACCAGTTAAACAATATGCACTGGATAATAATATAGAAATAATACAACCTAAGAGTTTAAGAACAGAAGAAACATATGAGATATTAAAAAAATACAATGCTGATTTAATAGTTGTAGTAGCATATGGAATGATAATCCCAAAAAATATTATAGATCTTCCAAAATATGGTATAATAAATGTACATTCCTCATTATTACCTAAGTACAGAGGGGCATCTCCTATACATTCGGCAATATTAAATGGAGATGATAAAACAGGTGTATCTATAATGTACATAAATGAAAAACTTGATGAGGGCGATATAATTTGTAAGCTTGAAACTGAAATATTAAAAGAAGATAATTTAGGTACTTTGCATGATAGATTAAAAGTTTTAGGTGCAATTGGAGTAAAACAAGCTATAGAAATGATGAAAAATAATACAATAAAAGCAACTAAACAAGACCATAGTTTAGCAACTTTTGTAAAGCCTATTAAAAAGGAAGAAACTAAAATAGATTTTAATTTAGATAGTTTAACCATATTTAATAAAATTAGAGGATTAAATCCTTTTCCTGAAGCTTTTACTACTTTAAATGGTAAAGTTTTAAAATTATATAGTTCCGATATTTTAGAATATAGTGGTAATGAAAAACCAGGAACTGTGATAGATTTAACTAAAGAGGGAATAGTTGTTAAAACAGGTGATGGAGCTATAGTAATTAAAGAACTGAAATTAGAGGGTAAAAAGAAACAGAGTTCATTAGATTTTATTAATGGAAGAAACATAAATAAATTAGATATATTAAAATGAGGAGGAATTATAATGTCAAAAAAATATAGTGCAAAGGAAGTCTCAGGTCGAATAATTTCAAGACTTACTCTATATTTAAGTATTTTAAAGGATTTGGAAAGAGTAAAACCAGAAGTGAATTCTATAGAACTATCTAAAAAGATGAATACTACAGCCGTGCAAGTAAGAAAAGATTTGTCTACATTTGGAGAATTTGGTGTAAGGGGAAAGGGATATAATGTTAGTGGCTTGATTAGAGAAATAGAGTCTATATTAGGGATAGACAAGGAAAATGAAGTAATTCTTTTAGGATATGGTAATGTTGGTACCATGATAGCACGCAATACTGATGTTCTAGGTAAAGGATTTAAAGTAACTGCAATATTTGATATAGATCCTAATAAAATAGGGCAAGAAATACCTAATTTAGATATTAAAGTATCTGATGCTAGCAAATGTATAGACTATATTAAAGAAAATAAAGTACATACAGTAATATTGGCAGTAAATAGTGAATTTGCTCAAGATGTAGCTGATGAATTAATAAATGCTGGTATAGAAGCAATACTTAATATGACTGATTATAAATTAGAATTAAATACTACTACAGCTGTTGTAAATGCTGATATTTCAGCTAAATTAAAAGAATTAAACTTTTGGAGAATAAATCCTGAATTAAGAGGAGGACTTAATTTTGATTAAAAGTATGTTAGATGGTCGTTGTGTATCAAATATACTATATGAAAAATTAAAAATAAAATATCAAATCTTAGTAGAAAAAATAGGTAGAAAAGCTGGTCTTGCATTTATTAAAGTAGGAAATGATAAGGCTTCAACTATATATTTGAAAAATAAGGCAAAAAAATGTGATGAATTAGGAATATATCAAGAAACAATAATGTTTGAAGAAAATATAAGTGAAGTGGAATTAATATCTGAAATAAATAAATTAAATAATGATAAAAATATTGATGGAATATTATTACAACTTCCATTACCCTCACATATTAACTATATTTCAGTTATGTCAGCTATAAATCCTAATAAAGATGTAGACGGATTTCATCCTGAAAATGTAGGTAATTTATTATTTAAAGATAAAGGAATTTATTCTTGTACACCACAGGGCATAATGGAATTACTTAATTACTATAACATTAGTATAGAATCTAAAGATGTTGTAATTATAGGTAGATCAAATATAGTTGGGAAACCACTTGCTTTGATGCTTATTAATGAGGGAGCAACAGTACAAGTATGTAATAGTAAAACTAAAGATTTATTTTACAAGGCAAAACAAGCAGATATATTAATTAGTGCTACGGGTGTTCCAAGGTTAATTAAAAGTGAATGTATTAAAGATGGAGCAGTAGTTATAGATGTAGGTATTTCAGAATTTGAGGGCAAAATTTCTGGTGATGTTGATTTTGAAGATGTTATTAAAAATTCTAATGTTAGATATATAACACCTGTACCAGGTGGAGTTGGACCTATGACTATTTATGCTCTAATAAAAAATACTATTAAAGCATTTGAACTTAATAATATGTAATTGAAAAAAAATATATGATATGATAAAATTAATTGAAATATTTTTTTAAAAAGGAGATGTATTAAGATAAATATTAATATAATAATAGCTCTTTTAATAATTTTAATATTCTTTTCTATATTAACTGCATTTGATACAAGTTTTATGTATATAAACAAAATAGAAAAAATTTATTTAAAAGAATTTGAAGAGTATAATAAAATAAGGGTGGCAAAATTTTTAGAAAGGTTAATAAGATATAAAATAACATCTAATATTTTAAGCCTGATATTAATAGCTATGTATTTAAAAATCGTTAATTTTAATATTGGAATATTTTTTGGTTTTAGTTTAGTATTTTTTGCTATATCTATATTAATCTTAATATTATTTCAGATTTTTATAAAATCAATATCGAGGATAGATATATATAAAACTCTGATATATACTATAGATTTTATTGATGTATTAATGATAGCTATATTCCCATTAGTATTAATTATAGAATATATATACAGAGGTATTAGTAGTGTATTTAGTAATGGAGAATATAAGGAAGAAAGAGATTTGACTCAAGAAGATATTAGAAATATTATTAATTATGCCAATAATACTGAAGTAGAAAAAGAAGAAAAAGAAATGATACATAGTATATTTAATTTTACTGATACTACAGTTAAAGAAATTATGACTCCAAGAACCTCTATAATTGCATATGATGTCGAAGAAATTTTAGACAATGTGTGGGATGATATAATAGAACATGAGTTTTCACGTATACCACTGTATAATGAAAGTATAGATAATATTTGTGGTGTTATGTATACTAAGGATTTATTAAAGTGTAAAAATAGAAATGTTAAATTAAAAATATTAATGAAAGATATAGTATATGTACCAGAAACAGTAACACTTACATATATGTTAGAATTTTTCAGGCAAAAACAACAACATATGGCTATAATTATAGATGAGTATGGTGGAACATTAGGACTGATAACAATAGAAGATTTACTTGAAGAAATAGTAGGGGAGATTAGAGATGAGTATGATATAGAAGAAGAAAACTTTAAATCTATATCAAAAAATGTTTATGAGTTATTAGGAGAAACTTTAGTTGAAGAAATTAATGAAAAATATGATTTAGATATAGAAGTATCTGAGGAGTATGATACTATTTCAGGATATATACAATATAAGCTTGAAAGAGTGGCAACAAAAAATGATAAGGTTATCAATGATGAATATATAATACAAGTTTTAAAAGTTGATAATAAGAAAATTGAAAAAGTAAAACTTATTATTAAAAGATAGGAGAGAAAATGAATAAATTAGAAATTCAAAAATTAGATAAAATGATTAGAAGTATCCCTGATTTTCCAGAAAAAGGTATAATATTTAGAGATATTACTACTGCATTAAAGGATAAAGAGGGATTAAAACTAATAATTGAAGATTTTACTAATAGATACAAAAATCAAGGTATTGATTATGTATTAGGTGCTGATGCTAGAGGATTTATTTTTGCATCTGCTATAGCATATAATATAGGGGCTGGATTTATTCCAGCAAGAAAAGCAGGTAAATTACCAGCTGAAACTGTAAGAGCAGAATACTCATTAGAATATGGTACTAATGTTTTAGAAATTCATAAAGATGCTTTTGAAAAAGGTGCTAAAGTTTTAATAGTTGATGATTTATTAGCTACTGGTGGAACTGCAAAGGCTATGGTAGATTTAGTAGAAGAATTAGGAGCAGAAGTATATGAATTAGCTTTCCTAATAGAACTTGTAGATTTAAAAGGTAGAGATGTATTAAAAGGAAAAGAAGTATATTCTATATTAGAATTTTAAATTAATGAGCCACATTTATAATTACCCAAAATTATAGATGTGGTTTTTATTAATTAAAAAATATAAAAAACTCATAATATCAAATATGCTTAAATTATTGACAAAATATGTTTTTTTGGGGTATAACCCGAGTTTCACAAAAAAGTATAAAAAATGGTAAGAAAACTGAGAGTGTGAAAAAAGTTTGTAAATTAGCTCTTCTATGATTTAAAAAGATGAAAAAAGTAATAGTGTTTCTTCAAGTTCTTCAGCAACTGTAGTATCTAATGGAGATGAAACATATTATAATTTTGAAACTAGATTAGGTTTAAATGTTGAATATAAATGGTAGGATAAATATAAAGATGTTAGATTGTTTGAAATTTAAAAATTTTGATAATTTAACATTTTTTATGTAACATTAAAAAATCATTTTAATTTCACCATGTCAAAAAAATTCACAAATAATTATTGACAAATCTTAGAGGGGGGGGGTATACTATTTAAGTAAATATAAATAGTATAATTAGGAGATATGAATGAAAAAATTATTGTTAATAATAGGGTTGTTAATAGGATTAACTTCATTTTCAACAAAAATAACTGGACCAAAACATAACATAATTGTAAATTTTGGAGGAGCATATGAAGATAAAGATAATTATGGAAAGATTATTGGAGTTGATTTATCTTTAGGATTTGCACCTGAATGGAATTACAAAATAAATAAAAAATTTAATATTGTATTTGGACCTAAAATTACAGCCAATGCACTTATATCTATTGATAAAGATAAATTGACATTAGATCCTAGCTTTAGTTCAGGTATGAAATTTGATTTTAATTATAAAGCAAAAGAAAAAATTAAAATATATGCTGGGTTAGAAAATGGTATAGCTATTTTGCCATATGTATATTATTCTAATCCTATAAATGGTACGGAAATGCAATTAACTTATAGATTTGTTCCAGTAGTATATGGAAAACTTTCAGGAGGTGCTAAAATAAATGAAAAATATAATATAGGACTTTATATAGAAGGTAGACACAATAAGAAAGTAATGTCTGGAATAGAATTTGGATATACATTTTAAAAAATAAAAACTCGGTTTATTTATATATTCCGAGTTTTTAATATTATTTTATTCAAAAATATCTGTAAGTTTAAATAATAAATAAACTTGTAATATAAATGTTAAGGTTAATATTATTATAGATTTTAAAGAAAGTTCTACTATAAATAAAGGAATAATATTAATTATTAGTGTAAATTGTAATATATTAAGTACTGTTTCTAATAAATATTCTAAATTTGCTTTTTTTAATAATGCTTCCATAATTTTATCACTCCATTGTTTTATTTTTATAACACTAATATATCATATTTGTTTTAAAATTGCAACAATATTTTTGAAAAAATAAAAAAATGTTGCTTTTTTTTAACTTAAATGATATAATGTGTTATATTATTAAAGCTGGAGGGAAGTTTATGATGGATTTGGGACAAACTTTAAAGAATGCCAGAGAAAGAAAAGGATATTCATTAAGAGAAGTTGAGGCTAAATTAAATGAAAAGGGAATAAGTTATGCGCATACAAATATAAAGAGAATAGAAGACGGAGAAAATAATAAAACACCTATAAAAGTTTTAGCAGGACTTTGTGAAGTTTATTCATTAGATAAAATAAATATTATGAATTTAGCTGGTGCAAATATAGAAGAATTTGTAGAATTAGATGATATATTAAAAAAAGCAACTTTATTCTTTAATGATAAAAATGTAAATGAAGATGATAAGAAGAAACTTTTAGAAGTTATGAATGAAATGTTTTATAAGTCTAAATTTGATAAATAAGCTAGTGTCTTAAAACTGATTTGAAAAGGTTTTAAGACATTTTTTTAAAAATATATTTTTTTTAATTTTAATTGAAAAAAAGTATAAAAAAATGTATAATTAAGATAAAATGAACAAAAAGAAAAGGTGATTTAAATGGATAAAATGATTAGATTAAAAGAAATTCTTGAAAAGAATAGAGCATATCAACATGCAATGACAATTTTATCGTGGGATTTAGAAACAGAGGCTCCAGTAAATGCTGGTGTAAGAATATCTAAAACTTTAGGTACTTTGAGTGAACTTTCTTATGTAACATTAGTAAATGATGAAGTAAGAGATATAGTTTATGGAGTAAACTTTGATGAGCTTAATGAAATTGATAAAAAACTAATATTAAATTTAAGAAAAGATATTTTTGATAAGATGAGCAAAATACCTGTAGATGTATATTCTAAATATTCTGAACTTTCTACAATATCTACTCAAAAATGGGGAGAAGCAAAAAGAAGTAATAAATTAGAAGAGTATGGACCTTACTTAGAAGAAATAATAAGATATAATAAAGAGTTTATAAAATATAGAGGATATAATGGGCATCCATATAATCTTTTATTAAGTGATTATGAAAATGAATTAACAGTAGAAATAGTTGATGAATTTTTTAAAAATATTAAAGATGAATTAACACCATTTATTAAGGAAGTAATTACTAAAAAAAGAGATGAGTTAAAAGATATCAAAGCTAGATTTTTATCAAAATCTTATCCTATAGATAAGCAAAAAGAATTATCTAAAGAAATATCAGAAATCTTGAAATTTGACTATAATTCAGGTGTTATTAAAGAAAGTGAGCATCCATTTACAACTAATACAAGTAATAAGGATGTAAGAATTACTACACACTATTATGAAAATGATCCTCTTTCAGCTATATATTCAACTATACATGAAACAGGACATGCCCTATATGAACAACAAATATTAGATATCTACCAAGAAAATTTCTTAGGTGGTGGAGTATCTATGGGTATACATGAATCACAATCAAGAATATTTGAAAATATGTTCTGTAAAAATGATAGCTTTACTAAAGTTATATATGACCTGATGGATAAATACTTTGGTATGGATATTACTTTAGATGAATTTAAATTAATATTAAATGAAGTAAATACATCACTTATTAGAGTTGAAGCTGATGAATTAACTTACCCTATACATGTAATGATAAGATATGAATTAGAAAAAGAAATATTCTCTGATTTAGAAAGAAAAGAAAATGCAGAAGATGTAGCTAAAAAATGGGCTGATAAATATGAGGAATACTTAGGTGTTAGACCTATGACTTATTCAGAGGGGATTTTACAAGATGTACATTGGTCACAAGGTTCATTTGGATACTTTTCATCATATGCACTAGGTTCAGCTTATTCAGCTCAAATATATGATGCTATGGGAAAAGATATAGATATATCTAAAGAATTAGAAAATAGTGAATTTAGTAATATTAATAGTTGGCTTAAAGAAAAAATTCATAAGTTTGGTTCATTTAAGGATCCTAAAGATTTAATATTAAATGCAACAGGCAAAGAATTTTCTCCTAAATACTATGTAGATTATTTGAAAAATAAGTTTGCAAAAATATATGAAGTAGAGGTGAAATAATGAATAATAAAAAACTTAGAGCAGAATTTCTTGATTTAGAAATTAAGAGTTTTGCTAGAGAAATGATAGAATTTATTGATGATTCACCTAGTACTTATCATGTAGTTGGAAATTGTTCAACAATATTACTTGAAAATGATTTTGAAAGATTAGAGCCAACATCAAAGTGGGAATTAAAAAAAGGTGGAAAATATTTTATTAAAAGATCTAATTCATCAATTGTTGCCTTTACTATAGGTGAAAAATTAGATGTAACTAAAGGATTTAAAATATTTGGTTCTCATACAGATTCACCAGGATTTAGAATTAAACCTAATCCTGAAATGATTGTAAATGGGATAATAAGATTAAATACAGAAGTATATGGTGGTCCAATATTAAATACTTGGTTTGATAGACCATTATCTATATCAGGTAGGGTTATAATAAAAACTGATGATATATTTAGACCAAAAACTATAAAGATTAAAATAGATGAGCCTATATTAATTATACCTAATTTAGCTATACATCAAAATAGGGAAGTTAATAATGGTGTTAAAATAGATAAACAAAATGATGTATTACCAATACTAGGATTAGTAAATGAAAGTTTTGAAAAAGATGGATATTTAATAGATATAATTTCAAAAAAATGTAATATTAAAAAAGAAGATATACTTGATTTTGACCTATATGTGTATGCAACTGAAAAAGGGTCTTTAGTAGGTGTAAATGAAGAATTTATATCAGCTCCAAAACTTGATAATTTAGTTTCAGTTTATTCAGGATTATTAGGATTAGTAGAAGCTGAAAATGCTAACAATCAAATTAATGTATTTGTTGGTTTTGATAATGAGGAAATAGGTTCTGCTACAAAACAAGGAGCAGATTCAAATTATTTATCTAATATACTTGAAAGAATTATATATTCACTTGGTATGGATAGAAATACATTCCTTACTATGCTTTCTTCTTCATTTATTTTATCAGCTGATGGAGCCCATGCTGCTCATCCAGCATATTTAGGTAAAAGTGATCCAACTAATCTTGGGAAAATTAATGATGGAGTACAATTAAAAATAAGTGCAAATCAAAGATATACATCAGATGGATTCTCTATATCTGTTATAAAACAAATTATAGAGGGAACTGATATTAAGATACAATTCTTTGTAAATCAATCAAATGAAGTTGGTGGTTCAACTATAGGACCAATATCATCAACACATTTAGACATAGATTCAATAGATTTAGGAGTACCAATGTTGGCAATGCACTCAGTTAGAGAATTATGTGGAGTAAAAGATTTATTTTACTTAAAAGAGTTAGCAAAAGAATTTTTTAGTAAAAATTAATTCATAAAGGAGATCGATAATTGGAAAGAAGTGATATAATAATTAAAAATGTTTCAAAAAGTTTTGGGGGAGATAAAATACTTAAAAATGTAAGTTTAGAAATTAAAAAAGGAGAGTTTTTCTCTATACTTGGACCTAGTGGTTGTGGAAAAACTACACTTTTAAGAATGATAGCAGGATTTATTTATCCTGATAGTGGAGAGATTATAGTTAATGGAGAAAGAATAGATAAATTACCACCGGAAAAAAGAAATGTTAATACAGTTTTTCAAAATTATGCCCTATTTCCAACTATGTCTGTATATGATAATGTTGCATTTCCATTAAAATTAAAAGGTTTTGCAAAAGATGAAATAGAAAAAGAAGTAAGTAAATATTTGGATTTAGTTGGTTTATTGGAACATAAGAAAAAAATGCCAGAAAATTTATCGGGTGGACAAAGACAAAGGGTTGCGATTGCAAGAGCCTTAATAGGTAAACCAGATGTATTATTACTTGATGAACCACTTTCAGCACTTGATGCTAAATTACGTCAAAAGCTATTAATAGAATTAGATACTATACATGATGAAGTAGGCATTACTTTCGTATTTGTAACTCATGACCAGGAAGAAGCTCTTTCAGTATCAGATAGAATAGCTGTAATGAATAAAGGTGATATTTTACAAATTGGAACACCTAATGAAATTTATGAAAAACCAAAAGATGAATTTATAGCAGACTTTATAGGAGAAACTAATTTTTTAACTGGAGAAATTACAGAAGTTTATGATAATTATGCAGTTGCAATTTCAGATGAAATTGGAGAATATAAGGTTGAACTTGATAAACCTGTTAAAGTAGGAGATAAAGTTAAATTAACTTTAAGACCAGAAAAAATTAAGGTTGATGTAAAACCACCACGTGAAAATCCTAAATATAAGGTTTTAAGAGGTGTGGTTGATGAGGTTATATATTCTGGGTTTCAATCAAAACTATTTATTAAAGTTGAAGGCTCAAATAGAATAATTAGAGCATTTGATCAACATAGAGAGTTTTTAGAAGAAGAAGAATTATTTGAATGGAAAGAAAAGGTGTATTTCTACTGGAATTATGAAGATGCTTATCTAGTGGAGGTGTACTAATGGCACGTAAAGATATATTACAAGAAAAATCAACTCTAAAATATCTATATTTTTTGCCTATTACTATATGGATGAGTATATTTTTTGCAATACCTACGGCTATAATAGTATATTTTAGTTTTTTGAAAAAAGGTGCTTATGGCGGGATATCAAGCTATAGTACTTTTACTTTAAAGGCATATATTGATATATTTTCATCAAAAGATATATTTAAAATAGTTCTAAAAACATTAAATTTATCTATAGTTATAACTATAATCACTATATTAATAGCAATACCTACATCCTATTTTATTTCTCGTTCAAAGAGAAAAAATATATGGTTGTTATTAATAGTAATACCTTTTTGGACAAATTTTTTAGTTAGAATATTTTCTATAGTTGCGTTAATAGGAAATAATGGAATATTAAATAAATTTCTAGTAAAATTATTTTTCTTAGATAAACCACTAGATTTATTATACAATAGAAATGCAGTAATAATAATATCTGTATATATATTATTACCTTATGCGATACTCCCTTTATATACAGCTATAGAAAAATTTGATTTTTCATTAATAGATGCAGCAAGAGATTTAGGTGCAAGTAATTTTACAGCACATATGAAAATATTTTTACCAGGAATAAAAAATGGTATAATTACAGCATTAGTATTAACATTTGTTCCAGCTATAGGTTCATATGCTGTACCAGATATTGTTGGTGGTACTGATGGAATAATGCTTGGAAATATTATTGCTACAAGAATGTTTAGTTTAAGAGATTGGCCATCAGCATCGGCTATTTCTACACTATTTATACTTATTACTTCTGTATTTGTATGGTTAGGAATTAAAGCAGATAAGGATGGTGATGAATAATGAATGAAAAAAGAAGATTTTCTTTATTCTTTTTTGTGTTAGTTATGATATTCTTTTATTTACCAATAATAATGTTGATTGTTTTATCATTTAATTCAAGTAAGGGATATGAATTTAAATCTTTTTCTCTAAGATGGTATATAGAATTATTTACTAAATCACCAGGGTTATGGAAAGCTTTTGGAAGAAGTATAATTATAGCTATATCTTCTTCTACAATTTCAGTAGCCATAGCAATATTAGGTGCAATAGGAATTAAATGGTATAATTTTAGAGTTAAATCATATGTTAAAGTATTAAACTATATTCCTTTAGTTATACCTGATTTAATAATAGGAGTATCATTACTGTTATTTTTCAATATGAATTTTGCAAAAATACCTTTAGGTATGTTTACAATATTTATTGCACATACAACATTTAATATACCTTTTTCATTGTTTATACTAATGTCAAGGATTTCAGAATTTGATTTTTCTATAGTAGAAGCATCAAGAGATTTAGGGGCAACAGAATTTCAAACATTAAATAAAGTGATATTACCAACTATGATACCAGGTATAATCTCAGCATTTTTAATGTCTTTAACATTATCGCTTGATGATTTTGTAATAACAAGCTTTGTTACAGGAACTAATTCTGATACCTTACCTATACAAATATATTCAATGTTAAAATTTGGAGTAAGTCCAACTATCAATGCACTATCAACTATATTAATATTGGGTACTTTAATACTAGCTTTATCTAGTAGAAAACTACAAAAATATATGTTAAATTAGAATGTTAAGTATAGTTTTGTGATAGTCTAAAATTAAATTAATGCTTATTTTATTGTAACATAATCAACTTTTTAAATATAATGGCTCTAAGGTGTAGTTTTACTACTTTAGAGCCTATTTTTTGTTTTTTATGCTGTAAAACTTTACATATTGTGAAAAAAATCAAATTTTATTGTTTTTATTTCATATTATGGAATTTGTCAAAAAACATTTTGAATTATAAAAATAATATTGTGATAAAAATAACAATTTTACATTATTTCAATAAATAATAGATATAAAATATTGAAAAAAAACATTTTTTATATTGAAATAAATTGATTTTAGTATTACAATTAAAGTGTAGAATATATATAAAACATATTTGAAAGGAATGAGATTATGGAAGCTTGGAGAGGATTTAAAGAAGGTAACTGGATGAAAGAAATCAACATCAGTGAGTTCATCCAATTAAATTACACTGAGTATACTGGAGATGACAGTTTCTTAGAAGGACCAACTGAGGCAACAACAGAATTATGGAACAAATTAAAACCAAAATTAGCAATTGAAAGAGAAAAAGGTATTTACAATGCTGAAACTAAAATACCATCTCAAATAGATGCTTATGGTCCTGGGTACATTGATAAAGATTTAGAAAAAATTGTTGGAGTTCAAACAGATGAACCATTAAAAAGAGCAATCTTCCCTAATGGAGGATTAAGAATGGTTGAAAATTCATTAGAAGCTTTTGGATATAAATTAGATCCAGCAACTAGAGATATCTATTCTAAATATAGAAAAACTCATAATGACGGAGTTTTCTCGGCATATACAGATGCAATTAGAAAAGCAAGAAAAACAGGAGTTGTTACAGGATTACCTGATGCTTATGGTAGAGGACGTATAATAGGAGATTATAGAAGAGTAGCTTTATATGGAGTAGACTTCTTAATCGAAGAAAGAACTAAAGATTGGAACAACTTAACACCAACTGAAATGACAGAAGATGTTATTAGACAAAGAGAAGAAATTTTTGAACAAGTAAAATCACTTAAAGCATTAAAGAAAATGGCTGAAAGCTATGGTTATGATATTTCTAAACCTGCAACAACAGCACAAGAAGCTATTCAATGGACATATTTTGCTTACCTTGCAGCAACTAAAGATCAAAATGGAGCTGCGATGAGTATAGGAAGAACTTCTACTTTCTTAGATATCTTTATTGAAAGAGATTTAAAAGAGGGAAGAATAACTGAAAAAGAAGCACAAGAAATGATAGATCATTTTGTTATGAAATTAAGAATAATTAGATTCTTAAGAACACCTGAATATGATGCTTTATTCTCTGGAGATCCAGTATGGGTAACTGAATCAATAGGTGGTATGACACTTGATGGGTCAAAATCATTTGTAACTAAAAACTCATTTAGAATTTTAAACACATTATATAACTTAGGACCAGCACCAGAACCAAACTTAACAGTATTATGGGCTCAAGATTTACCTTTAAACTGGAAAAAATTCTGTGCTAGAGTATCTATAGATACATCTTCATTACAATATGAAAATGATGATTTAATGAAACCAACATTTGGAGATGACTATGGTATAGCATGTTGCGTTTCTCCTATGACTATTGGAAGACAAATGCAATTTTTCGGTGCCAGAGTAAACTTACCTAAAGCATTACTTTATGCTATTAACGGTGGTAAAGATGAAAAACAAAAATTACAAGTAACTCCTGAGGGAATGTTTGAACCAATTAAAGGTGATTACTTAGTATTTGATGAAGTTTGGGAAAAATATGATAAAGTATTAGATTGGTTAGCACAAACTTATGTACAAGCATTAAATATTATTCACTACATGCACGATAAATATTCATATGAATCATTTGAAATGGCATTACATGATAAAAATATTAAAAGAACTCAAGCATTTGGTATAGCTGGATTATCTATAGTAGCAGATTCATTAGCAGCTATTAAAAATGGTAAAGTAAGAATAATAAGAGATGAAGACGGAGATGCAGTTGACTACGTTAATGAGGGAGAAGATTACGTACCATTCGGAAACAATGATGACTCAACAGATGATTTCGCAGTAGAAATTACTAAGATATTCATGAACAAAATTAGAAAACACAAAATGTATAGAGATGCTATACCTACACAATCAGTATTAACAATTACATCAAATGTTGTGTACGGTAAGAAAACAGGAAATACACCTGACGGAAGAAGAGCAGGAGCACCATTTGGTCCAGGAGCAAACCCTATGCACGGAAGAGATGTTAATGGAGCAGTAGCTTCACTTGCATCAGTTGCTAAGATACCATTTGAACATGCAAATGATGGAATTTCTTATACTTTCGCTATTACACCTGAAACTTTAGGTAAGGAAGATGATGAAAAGAGAGTTAATCTAGTTGGATTATTAGATGGATATTTCGCTCAAACAGGTCAACACTTAAATGTTAATGTATTTGGTAGAGATTTATTAGAAGATGCTATGGAACATCCAGAAAAATATCCTCAATTAACAATAAGAGTATCTGGATATGCAGTTAACTTCGTTAAATTAACTAAAGAACAACAATTAGATGTTATAAACAGAACAATATCTACTAAGATATAGTTTAAATACAATTTATACATGATTAATATGTAATAAAATATAAGTAAAGATAAAAAGAGCTTCGGCTCTTTTTTTCTTGTTTAAATATATAATTTATGATAGAATTAATCTATAAAAGGAAAGGAGTAATGATATGTTAGAAAGATTTAAAAAATACGTAAAATTTGAAACTAGATCTGATGAAAAATCAACAACTATACCATCAACACCTACTCAATATGAGTTTGCTAAAATGTTAGTTGAAGATTTAAAAGAAATAGGTTTAGAAGACATATATATTAATGATTATTGTTTTGTTAATGCAACATTAAAGTCAAATATATATAAAGAAGTGCCTACTATTGGCTTTATATCTCATATAGATACTGCTGATTTTGAAGCTAGAAATGTTAAACCTAATGTAGTTGAAAATTATAACGGGAAAGATATAGTTTTAAATGAAAAATTAGGAAAAATTTTATCTCCTAAAGATTTCCCTAATTTAAAAAACTATATAGGGAAAACATTGATTACTACAGATGGAACAACATTACTTGGAGCAGATGATAAAGCTGGAATAGTAGAAATTATTGAAGCTATGAAATTCTTAAAAGAACATCCTGAAATACCACATGGAACAGTTAAAGTTGCATTTGGACCAGATGAAGAAATAGGTAAGGGAGCAGATAATTTTAATGTAGATGAGTTTAAAGCTGATTTTGCATATACTATGGATGGTGGAGAAATAGGGGAGCTTCAATATGAAAGTTTTAATGCAGCTCAAATTACATATACTATAAAAGGAGTAAGTGTGCATCCAGGAACAGCTAAAGATAAAATGATTAATGCTAACACTATTGCATCAGAACTTGCTATGATGTTTCCTGAAAAAGAAGTTCCTGAACATACTTCAGGTTATGAGGGATTTTATCTTTTACATAACGTTGAATCAAGAATTGAACTAGCAACTTTAACATATATTATTAGAGATTTTGATAAACAAAAATTCAGTGAAAGAAAACTTTTCTGTGAAGAAGTAGCTAGAAGAATTAATGAAAAATATGGAAATGTTTTAACATATGAAATGTTTGACCAATACTATAACATGGGAGATATTATTAAAGATAATATGGAGTGTGTACACCTTGCAGAACAAGCTATGAAGAATTTAGATATTAAACCTAAAATTATACCTATTCGTGGAGGAACTGACGGTTCTAAAATATCATATATGGGACTTCCTACACCTAATATATTTGTTGGTGGAGAAAATTTCCATGGAGAATTTGAATTTTCTTGTTTAGAAGATATGATGAAAGCAAGAGATGTAATAATAGAGATAGTGAGATTTAATGCTAAGTAAGACAATTAAGGCTGTTATAGGGTTTATAACTATTTTCTTTGTAATATCATGTTCTAATATTGAATTACCTGAAAATGTTTCAGGAAAATCTAAAATATATTCCATGATATCATATAACCTATCTCCAAAAGTGGATAGGGATTCTATGTATGCTATACTTACATCTGTAGGTCTTGAAATAGAAGATTATGTAGTACCAGAGGAATTTGATTTTAGAGTATATGATGAAGAGGGTACAAGAATAGAACAATATTATACAAAAAATAATTCAGAAAAAAAATTAATAATAATTGGTAATGGTGGAAGTTTTTTAAATCCATATAAGATAGAAAGAAGAGATTTTTATTTAAATTTTTCAAAAAAACTTATAGGGTTTGATGTAATGATAGTAGATTTACATATGGGATTTCAACATAGATTTCCTATACAAAATAAGGATTTTTTAAATGCTTATAGATTAGCACTTAAATTAGGATATTCTCATAATAAGATAGCATTTATAGGGGATAGTTCAGGGGGAAATATAGTTACAACCTCTGCACTATATTTAAGAGATAATAAACTTCCTTTACCAGCTGGAATATTTTTAATGTCGCCATTTTTAGATGCAACAAATATGGTTGAAAGTAGGGAGAGAAATAAGAAAAAAGATGTATTATTTGGTAATCCATATAATTTTGAAAATAGATTGAAAATGTTAGGAAATATGCCATATTTTATTGCAGAAAAAGATAAAAAAAATAGATATATTTCTCCAGTATATGCGAAAAATTTAAAAGGATTTCCTAAAACTTTAATACATGTATCTGACTATGAGATTTTACAAGATGATTCAGTTGTTTTCTATAATAACCTAAAAAAGAGTGGAGTAGATGCTACTTTAGTTGAATATCCAGGACAACTACATGTTTTTCAAATGTTAAATATAAGGGAAGCATATGATTCTATAGAAAAAGCTACAAAATTTTTAAATGAAATAACAAGTAATAAAAAACATGTAAAAGTTGATAAAAAAGTTATAGAAAAAATCAGATTTAAAATTAAAACAGATAAATATACTGAAAAAGAAATAAAAGAATTTTTTGAAAAAATAGATATTAATATAGAAAGACTTATAGAACTTGAAAAATATAATTATAAGGCAAGTAATAGAAATTATTTAAATAATAAATAAATTATAGGAGAGGCATATATGTAAAACCTCTCTTTTTACAATTTATAGTCATATGTAAAAAGAAAGGTTAGATATAAGACAAGTAATTTATTTTACATTAGAAATAATATGACTAAAATAAATAGAAAAATCAAATTATACAAAAACCTAGTAAATACCATATATTTTCATTATAAGGAAAAACTAAGGAAAAATAATGGAAAATATAAAAAAATAGTGTTAAATTTAAATTTTAACTTGACAAAAGAGTGTTTTAAAGGTAAAATTAACTAGGTATAAAAATAAAAAGGGTATCTAGGAGGAAACATAAATGAAAAAAGCATTTTTAGGAGTTTTGGCTTTAATTTCAGTAACTTCGCTTGCTGATGTTACGGGATATTTTAAATCAAACTCAGAAGCGAAAATAAACGTAGATAATAGCAACAAAGTTGAATACGACTTATCAACTAGAATGGATTTAGGATTATATTTAGATTCTAAAAAAGAAACATTTATATTTACAGGTGGACAATTAAAAGGAACTGCAACAGCAGGTTCACTTAAAACACCACTATATTTAGGAGCAAGATTTGATGCAAAAGTAACTGAAAATTCAAATATGATTTTAACAGGTGCTTATAGAACTAATGATATAGATATTAAAGATCAAATTAAAGAACATGCAAAAGAAGCTAGTAGAGATAATGGTTTCGCATTTAGAAAAAAAGAAACTATATTATTATCAGGTGTTGGTTATGGTAAATATGATGACATCAATTATAGATTAGGTGTTTTATATAACAGTGAAGATTTTAAAGATAAAACACATAGATTAAACGCTTTTGTTAAAGCAGACACTAAATTAGAAACTGCAGATATTTCAGGTGAATTATTTTACAGATTAGGAACTGCTAAAACAAATATATATAAAGATAATAAGATTAAAGATGATGAAAAAGCAACTTTAGAAACAGGTGGAACATTAAAAGGAGAAGCTAAACTTACTACAGATAGATTAGTTAAAGACTTAAGCCTTGAACATAAAGCATACTTTGATTTAGGTAGTATAAATCATGTTAAGGTTAGCTCTACTGGTAGTGATGAAGCACAAGTAATAAAAGCTGGATTAGAAAATAAGGCAGTATATAAAGGTGTTAAAAACTTAGAATTAACTGGTAAATTAAACTATAAAGCAGAAGTTGTTTCTATTTATGAAACAAGTAAAACTGAACAAAAAGGTCATATGAAACATAGTCCAGAGGTTTTCGTTGGTATTAAATATGATAATAAAAAAGTTATGTTCAGTACTGAAAACACTGATAGAGTAGATGTTAAACATGAATTAAAAACAGGATTAGCTTTAAAAGATGAAATGCTTGATAATTTCTTTAAAACAGATAATAAATTAGAAGTTAAACCTGTTGAATCATTAACTTTAAGAGCTAAGGCATTTGATATTTTAGAGTCTAAAAAATTAAAGAGTTCTAATGGAAAACATCATAAGAATTCATTTGTAGGAGGATTAGGATTAACAATTAACCCTAAATCTGATAAAGTGAAATTTGAACATAAATCAGATGCAGTATATGGATTGATAGATTTAAAATTTGCTAACTGTAAGACTCTTCTTAACACTAATATTGAAGCTCATGACTTATTCTTATGGACAACTAATAAGTTGACTGTTGATGTAAATGAAAAAGTTAAATTAGAGAGTAATTTAAATTCATATAATTATTTAGAGTTAGGAGTTTACCAAGGTGAATACGATGGAATGTATATGAATAGTTTTGCAGAATTAAATGGAAAAGTTAGTTATAAACATGGAAATGTTGACTTTTCACAAATGTTAGGTGCAAGATACGCATATGATTTATTAGAAGAAGATAATGGTCATTATTACATGGTAGAATCAAATACTAAATTAGGATATAAAATTAACTCTATTGTTGAACTTAACTCAGGATTAAATTTAGAATTTAATGCTGGAGTATCAAAAGAAATAGATAGAGCTTTAAAAATGTTCGTTGAATCTCAAGGGTTAGATGGAGATAAATTTAAAACACTTGAACAATATACTAATGATGTTAAATTTGATGATAAAAAATTAACAGATAGAATTAACGATGAATTAAAAACATATGGTAATGATACATATGATATAGTAATCAAACCTGAATTAGGTGTAACAATGAAATTCTTAGAAGATAAATTAACAGTTAAACCAAATGTTTCAACTAGAGTATTATTTACTGCTGGAAGTAATCCATTTAAGTTTGACAGAGCTAATACTAAAGGTACTTTAAAAGTTGAATATGTTTGGTAATTAGATTTATAATATATTTATAAATATGTTCGAATATTGAAGTGTGTCTATGAACTGAAAGGTTTGTGGACACATTTTATTTTAATATATGAATTTAGTTAGATTTCTAAATATTATTCTATTGATTTTTTTATTTTTTTGTTACATATGTATTATCTCACAACAATATATGAATTTAGGTAGTTAGATTTATACCTGTAAATATTTGACTTTATATTTTTTAAGTGATATAATATTGTCGATAAATAATATAAAATAAATAATAAAAAATGGAGGAAAAAATGGCAAAACAAAAAT
>NZ_LKKW01000020.1 GCF_001891165.1 Streptobacillus ratti
TTGTTTGCTTTATTTATTCCTTCTCTTTCCATTGTCCTTGTCCTTAATCGAACTCAATTATATTAACATATCATTTTTTCTTTGTCAATATTTTTTTATACTTTTTTTGATTTATTTTTTTATTTTTTATTTAAATATCGTTTTTACTTGCTTTTTTACTTAGATAAACTTCTTAAAATTTCTAATTTACCCTCTATAACAATTTTTACATTGGCTGGAATAAGTAAAGTTTCTCCTTTTTTTATACTCATACTTTCAACTTCACTTATTATCTCTCCACTACCATCAAGTATAGAATATATCATCATATCTTTATTAATATCCTCAAATCTATCTTCTATTCTTATTTTATCAATAGAGTAATATGGAGTATTTGAAATATTTTTTCTAAATTCTCCTTCTTTAAAGTTAGTATCAAGTACCTTAGGTTTTAATGAAAAATCTATGACATCTGACGCATCTTCTAAATGTAATTCTCTTAATTTCCCATTTTCCAATCTATCAAAATCATATATTCTGTATGTTATATCTGAATTTTCTTGTATTTCAGCAAATATTACAGATCCCTCAAGACTTGCATGAACTGTACCTGGTATCACATCTATCATATCTCCTGGTTTAACAGATACTTCCTCAAACATATCAGTAAAATCATTTTTTCTTGTTTTTTCTAAAAAACTTTCCTTATCATATCCAGGTTTCATACCCATAATCAATTTAGCATCATCACTTGCATACATAATATACCATGATTCATATTTACCAAGTTCATTATGTTTTTTTAATGCAACTTCATCACTTGGATGCACTTGTATAGATAATCTATCATTTACATCTAAATATTTTATCAACAAAGGAAATCTATCAAGATGATTTTTATATATTTCTTCTCCAACTAATTCCCCCTTATATTCTTCAAATAATTCTTGTAAACTTTTACCCTTAAGCACACCATTAGATACAATACTCATACCATTAGCATGCGATGAAACTTCCCAAGACTCACCGTAATCTCTATCATCTGGTAACTTTATTCCCAATTTTTTTTCTAAATTTTTACCTCCCCACACTTTAGGTATTAATACTTTTTCAAATTTTAATGGATATAGTTTCATATTCTTACCTCTTTCTTTATTTTTCTTACACTTAAATACTATCAAATTTTAAAGAAATAGTCTATATTTAAACTTCTATTTATACCTTTTATACCTTATTTTCTATTTTAATTTTCTATATCAAACTTCTAATTATACTTTATCTTTAATTTTAAATTTCTATTTCTACAATATCTTCTATACTTATTTTTTCCTTAATAATAACTATAATCCCATTTTCTAAATCTATATTTGACACCTTACCAAATGTTTCCACATAACCCTTTTCCTTATACCACTTAATTTTTAAAATATCACCTTTCCTAATATTATTAATTTTAAAGTTAAGTTCCTCATATTGTTCTTCTGACAATTCCATTCTTTCTTGTAATAAAATTTCTTTTTCATGTATTAATTCATAAAATCCTTTAAGTGGAGAATAAGACACAAATTGTTTTGCTCTATCCATTATGACCTCCTATCAATTTATTCCTAGTTTTAATTGTTGATTTTTCATTCATACTTCTTCCTTTAAGAATTGCATTTTTACCAAATTTTTCTTTTATTTTTAATATTGCTTTTTGAGCTTTTTCATTTTTTTCATCTAAAATAGTGTCATTAAAAATTTCCTTTTGTATCCAAGCATCTTCAACTATGTTATTAAGAGATAAAATTATTTGTTTAATCTTTAAATTTTTATCAACCTTTTCATCAAAAAACATCGTATATATTTTAGATAATTTTTTAAATGAATTTGTTCTTATTCCTATATTTTTACTACCACCAACTTTTTTTCTATCAGCACCACTATATCTTATTCCTAAATAAATATTATCAATAGTATAATTAAAAGCAACAAGTTCCAAAACTAAATTATCTAACATTTCAAGCATAATCATCTTAGCATCTTTGAAATTATAGTCCTCAAATAATATCTGTGAATTTGAAATTGATTTAGTTTTTGATTTATATTCCTTTATTTCTACTATAGTACAAGGTTCAATTCCACGTGAATGTTCTATTAAAAACAAAGCATTTTCTCCAAATTCATTATACAATACACTTTCATTCATCAAAGAAAGAGAATACAGGTCATAAACTCCATATTTTTCTAGTCTTTTAGCTATCCCTTTCCCTATATTCCATATATCTGTAATTGGTTTATGTTTCCATATATATTTTTTAAACCTTTTTAAATCTAACATTCCTATTTCATCTTTTGTCTTTTTAGCAACTACATCTAAAGCAACTTTAGCCAAAAAAAGATTAGTTCCTATTCCTACACTAGATGGTATTTTCATTTCTTCAAAAACAGCATTTTTTATCATTATAACTATATCTTTAGCTCTCATATTATATAGTTTTAAATATGGTGTAATATCTATAAAACATTCATCTATAGAATATATGTATATATCTTCTGGAGCAAAATATCTTAAATATATCGCATATATATCAGCAGAATATTTCATATATAGTTTCATTCTAGGCATAGCTTTAATGTATTCTATATTTTGTGGTATTTCAAAAATTCTACATCTATTCTTAACACCCTGTTTTTTCATACAAGGAGTTATAGCTAAAGTTATAGCTCCATTACCTCTTGTTTCATCTGCAACAACAAGATTAGTTGTAAAAGGATCTAAATTTCTTTCTGCACATTCAACAGAAGCATAAAAACTTTTAAAATCTATACAAGCATACACTTTTTCTTCAACCATATACAATATTTCACCTACTTTTCCGTAATATTTTTATACCTAAAAACAATTTATAAGCACCTTACGTTATAATTATATTACAAAAACGTGTGAAAAACAAGATATTTTTTTACTAAAATCTATTCATATTTAATAATTTTTACTGTATAATACAAATAGTAGAGATAAATTGATGGAGGTGAAAATCTTGAAAGAAAATGAACATTTTTATTATTCTATATATGAAGAATTTAAAAAAAATATTTTAAATGGTAACTTTAAAGTTGGAGATAAGCTTGAATCTGAAAGAAATTTATCTCAAAAATATGGCGTAAGTAGAAATACTATACGTTCAACTCTAAATTTACTAGAAAAAGACGGGTATATTTTTAAAGTTCATGGTAAAGGTAATTTTATTGCTAGTCCAAAAATGAATCAAAACCTCAACTCTTTCTATAGTTTTTATGAAAATATTAAATCAGCTGGTAAAGTTCCTAAATCTGAAATAGTCTTTCATAAAATTATAAAAGCAGATTTTAAATTTTCAGAAATTTTTAGGATACCTCTAAATTCAAAAATAATATACTTTGAGAGATTGCGTTTTATGGATAATGACCCAATAATATTTGAAAAAACTTATCTACCAATGTATAGATTTAACGGGTTTAATCTCCTTGAATTAAATCATGAATCTATGTATAATATTTTTGAAAATAAACATAATATTACTTTTTCTAAAGCAGTTGAAACATTAAAACCTATACTTATTTCTAATAAAAAAGAAAAAGAATTACTTAATTTAAATGAAAATAGTATAGGAATGAGTATAATTAGAACCACATATGAAAAAGAAAAAATAATTGAATATACTATATCAAACATTAAAAATGATGTATTTGAATACAGTATAACATTAAATAAAGGATGGTAAAAATGATTAAATTAGATGATATAAAAAAGGCAAATGAAAATATTAAAAGCTCCATTAAAAGAACTCCTCTTATTGAATGCCCCTTACTAAGTCATATGACTAATTCCAATATATATTTGAAACTTGAAAATTTACAAAAAACAGGTTCTTTCAAAGCTAGAGGTGCGATAAATAAGATAATGAATTTAACAGAAGAAGAAAAAAAACGTGGTGTAATTGCATCATCTGCTGGAAATCATGCTCAAGGAGTTGCACTTGGAGCTAAACAAGCTGGAATTAAGGCAACTATTGTAATGCCAAAATTTGCCCCTATATCTAAAATACTTGCAACTAAAAGTTATGGAGCCGAAGTAATACTTGAAGGAGAAACATTTAACGATGCTTATGAACACGCTTTAAAAATTCAAGCAGAAAATAATTATGTGTTTTTACATGCGTTTGATGATGATGAAATCATAGCTGGTCAAGGTACTATAGGTCTTGAAATATTTGAAGATTTAAAAAATGTTGATGTTGTATTATGCCCAGTAGGTGGTGGAGGAATAATGGCTGGTATAGCCGTTGCTCTTAAAGCATTAAAACCTGATGTTAAATTAATAGGAGTAGAAGCTGCTAATATGCCTTCAATGAAAAAAGCGTTAGAAAATCATGGACCTTTATTAGTTACTGGACCTCAAACTATAGCAGACGGTATTGCTGTAGGTCGTGTTGGAAATAAAACACATGAAATATTCCATAATTTAGTAGATGATGTAGTAATAGTAGATGAAGATGAAATAGCACAGGCAATTTTATTTTTAATGGAAAAATCAAAAGTTGTTGCTGAGGGTGCTGGAGCTACTGCTCTTGCTGCCGTACTTTCAAATAAAGTAAATATTAAAGGATTAAATGTTGCTATAGTTATATCTGGTGGTAACATAGATATTACTAATATTGAAAAAATCGTAAATAGAGCTCAAATAATACAAAATAAGAGAGCTAAATTAAATATTTTAGTTAAAGATATGGTTGGTGAATTAAGTAAAATAACTAAAATTATTTCAGAAGAACATGCAAACATACTATATTTAAACCAAACAAGATATTCTAATGATTTAAAAATAAATGAGCAATTATTAGAAATCGTTATAGAATGTGTAGATAGCAATCATCTTCAAGGTGTACTTAATAAATTAACAGAAAAGAATTTTAATTTTACATTAGTTTAAAATAACTAGGGATAATCAAATGATTATCCCTAATTAATTATATAATTTTACTTTCATAATAATTTAAAATTATTTCTTTTTCATTTAAAATTACTTTTTGTTCTTTATTTGATAAATTATGAAGAACTATTTTTTCACTATTTTTATACTTCATCTTATATGCAAAAACCTTATTATTCCCTGTTTCTATAGCTTCAAATTTCCCATATTTTAGTTCATCATTTTCTTTTCTAATATTTATCCATAACTTATAATGGTTTAAAAGTGAATTAGCATCACTTTTTTGACTATAATAATCTTTTGTTTCTGTATTAAGTTCTATAGCTTCCCATTTTGTTTGAAATTCATCATTCCATATATATGGTTCTCTTATTAATTCATCTGGTTTTTTACCTTTCATTCCTAATTCTTCACCATAATATATGTATGGATTTCCAGGTAAAGTAAGTAATATACTTGCAGCCAATTTTTGTCTTTCAATATCAGGTAATTTTTCTGAAAGTCTACTTTGATCATGATTAGTTAAAAATGGTGCATCTATATATTCCTTAGTGCTTTTTTCATATAGGTTATAAACTCTTGTTAGCTTTGAACTAAGTTCTTTAGCATTCTCTCTAATTAAAGCATTAAATATAGCTTTTTCTGAAAATTCAAAATTAAAATTAGAATCAAATACATTAAAATATTTAGCAACTATTTCAGGAGCAGTCCATACTTCTCCTACAATATATACATCTTTTTTAATTTTAATTAATTCATTTCTAAATTCAGACCACCATTTAATATTTTCTTCCATTAAATTAATATCTTTTGGATATTCTCCTTTTCCATAAGCATGTGGAGCTGCATCTATTCTATAACCATCTATACCTACTTCATTTATCCAATATTTAGAAATTTTATGTATTTCTTTTCTAACTTCTTTTTCTCTTAAATTTAAATCTGGCATTCCACTCCAAAAAATACCAAAATATTTTTCTTCATCATTTAAATTATGCCAGGCTATTCCACCAAGTGGAGCTGATTTAAAATTAATATTCTCATTATTATTTTTTTCTATTCTATAGAATTTTCTATATTTACTATTCTTATTCATAAGTACATCTTTAAACCAAGAATGCTCACTACTAGTATGATTAATAGGTAAATCTATAATTACCTTTATACCTAACTTATGACTAGCCTTAACAAGTTCTTTAAAATCTTCTATACTTCCATATTCAGAATCTATGTTATAGTAATCAGTAACATCATATTTATGATAACTTGGAGAAGAAAAAATTGGAGTAAGCCATAATCCCTCTATTCCTAAATCTTTAAGCTCAGGTAGTTTTGCTCTTATACCATTTAAATCTCCTATACCATCTCCATTAGAATCTGCAAAAGATCTAACAAATATTTCATAATATATTCCTGTTTTTGCTATTTTATCCTCATGTGTATTTTCATATTTATTTGATTTAGAACAACTAAATATTAATGTAATCATGACCATTAATATTAAAATACTTTTTTTCATAAATTTACCTTTCCAGTCTTTATCCAAAAATAGAGGTAGCTCAAACTACCTCTAACCTATTTTTGACTTAATATTAATGGTTTCCCATCTACTACTGCAACAGAGTGTTCAAAATGTGCTGATCTTTTCTTATCTTGAGTAACTACTGTCCACATGTCTTTTAAAATTTTAACCTTAAATGTCCCTATATTTACCATAGGTTCTATGGCTATTACTAAACCATTTTCTATTTTTAAACCTGTATTTGCTTTACCATAATTTAATACATAAGGGTCTTCGTGCATAGCAAATCCTACACCATGTCCTGAAAAATCTCTTACAACTGAAAATCCAAATTTCTCTACATATTGTTGTATAGCAAATCCTATATCCCCTATTCTATTTCCTACCCTAGCTTGTTCTATTCCTATTTCTCTAGCTTTTTCTGTAACTTCTAAAAGTTTTCTTGATTTATCATCAATATTTCCAACAGCAAATGTCTTAGCAGCATCTCCAAAATATCCATCAAGTATTGTAACTGTATCTAAAGAAAGTATATCTCCCTCTTTTAATATCTCAGTTTTACTTGGTATTCCATGAACAACCTTTTCATTTATTGAAATACAAGTACTTGCAGGATAAGGTGGATATGGCCAACCTATATCATAATCCTTAGTACCTGGAATTGCACCTTGGCTTATAATATAGTCTTCACATATTGCATCTATTTCCCAAGTTGATATTCCTGGCTTAATATATTTAGGAATAATATCTTCATAAAGTCTAGCAATTATTTCATTAGCTTTCTTTATCTTCTTTATATCCTCTAAAGTTTTTAATTTTACCATTTTTACCCTTTCTGGCTACTATATATTACAATTATTAGATAAAATATATATTATCTCTTCTGTAATATATTTGCTTTCTCTTTCTCCTTGAATTTCAGATACTTTACCTTGTTCTTTATAGTATTCTAAAACAGGAGCAGTTTGATTTTTATAATTTTCTAATCTTTTCTTAACAACTTCTGCAGTATCATCTGCTCTTTGTTCTAAATCTTCTGGATTTTCATCTACAGGTGGATTATATACTATATGATATATTTTACCTGTTTTTTTAGATACCCTTCTCCCTGTAATTCTTTTTAATATTTCATCATCTTCTACAACTAAAGCTATTACTTTTTCTATTGATTTTTCTTGTTTTTCTAGTATTTTATCTAAAGCCTTAGCTTGTTCTACTGTTCTTGGATAACCATCTAAAATAAATCCTTTTTCAGTATCAGCTTCTTTTAATCTTTCTTCTACTAATCCATTAACTATGTCATCTCCAACTAAATTCCCAGCATCCATTAATTTTTTAGCTTCAAGACCAAGTGGAGTTTGATTAGCTATAGCTGCTCTTAATATATCCCCTGTTGATATTTGAGGTATTTCAAATTTTTTTATTAATTCTTTAGCTTGTGTACCTTTACCAGCCCCCGGTGGTCCAAATAAAACTATATTCATATTTATCATCTCCTTAATTTTTTCTAATATAAGTATAACATTTAAAAATTGTGATTGTCAATTTAAGAATGACCTTAATCATATTTATCATTTTTAATTTAAAATATCAACAATCATATCAATAGCTTCTTGTGCTTCTGGTATAGGAAAAAATACATAATCATGAATTAAATTTTCTCTTACAACTAAATTAAATTCAACATTTTCTTTTCTCATTTTATCTGAAAGTAACATTACATCTGGATAAAGTATATCTCTTGTTCCCATAAATATTGTTAAATTCTTTAATGCACTTACATCTCCATAAATTGGACTTAATCTTGAATCTTTTAAATTTTCTCCTCCTGACCAATATTTAGCTGCAACTGTAAGTTTTGAATATTTTAACCAAGGATCAACTTTTTCATAAGTCAATATATCTGGATTTTCCATAGTTAAATCTACCCAAGGTGAAATTACTATTAATTTTTTAGGGCTTTTAATATTAAGTTTTTTAAGTTCTTCTGTAAGGCCCAAAACAAATCCTCCACCAGCACTATCTCCCATTAAAACTACATCATTATCTTTTGATATTTCTTTATATAATTCTATTACCTTATCATATGCCTCTTTAAAATTATGTTTAGGAGCTTTAGGGTAAACTGGTAATATCACACTTATATCAGTTCTTTTTATTAATTTATTTAAAAATTTTAGGTGATTAGGATCTGGTTCATGAACATATGAACCACCATGAAGATAAATAACTTTATCTCCCTTTCCTTTTTCATTTAAATGTAAAACCTGCATACCCATGTATTCTATAATAGGTATATTTTCATATTCTTTAGGAAGTTTATATGTTTCTTCTTCCATTTCATTTTTTTCTTTTAACCATATTTCTGTTTCTTCTTGAGATACTTTTTTATATTCTGTTACTTTTAAATAAAATTCTGCAACAGTTGCCATCACACTTCTTTTATAATAAAACTTTGATGATAAAAAAACTCCTAGTATTAAAAATATTATTATCATTATTATTAATTTAAATATTTGTTTCATATTACTCCTATTCTTTTTAATTAATTTAAATTCAACATTATTATACATTAAAATTAAAAAAGTTAGAATATATTTGTCATATTTTCTAACTTTTAAATTAAATTATCTTTTTATTTCACTTAAATAACTTGTTCCTTGCTCAAGACTATTTTCTATGCCAAAGTATTCAAGAGCAGTAGCTGCTGTATCTGACATTGTTTCCCTAAGACCTATATATTTTACATTTCCTTTCATATTAGTTTTTGAATATATCATTAATGGTACATTTTCTCTAGTATGCTGAGAATGTCCTATAGTTGGATCATTTCCATGATCTGCCGTTACTACTAATATATCTTCATCATTTAATATGTCTATAATTTTTTGTATATAATTATCTGATATTGTAAGTATATTAGAATATCTTTCAGAATTCTGAGAATGACCTGATAAATCTGTTTCTTGAACATTTATACAAAAATATCCTCTATCACTTTTATTTAATTCTTCTAATGTTAATTCAAGTATTTTTTGAGTATCTACTAAATTAATAAAACTATTACCTTTTTCGTTAAATACTATATCTGCAACCTTACCTATTAATGTTACATTTATACCTGAATTAACTAAAATATGTGGTATTTGAGTTTTAGGGTCTACTCCATATCCCATATGTCTTACCATATATCCCTCTTCATAAACTAAAGAAAGAGGAGCATCTATACCCATATATTTTTCTTCTTTTTCTCTAGCTGCTAAAAGTATAGATTCTTTAGTTGCCTTAGTCCCTCCAAATACTATTACTCTTTCTACTTTAACAATATCTCTAACTATCTTAGCTATTTCTAATTCTTCCTCAAAAGTAATTTCTTTAAAACTAGTCGTAACATTATATACCTGTCCTAAATCTGTTTCCAAATTATCTCCTATGGCTACCTTATCATTTACCCATAAAAATTTAATTTTATCTCCCTTTTTTTCTACAATATATCCTTTTTCTATTAATGCTTTTTCTACTTCATCAATATAGAAAGAAAATGGTTTAATTAATGGTTTTTCTGTTTTAGTTCCCATAATTTCTTGATGACCTAAAAAAGTATCGCCTCCATGATGTTGTAATTTTGATTTTCCTATTATACAATTATCTACTTTTTTCATTAATTCAGTTTCATAATTCAATATATTCATTAATCCCATTTTTTCAAGTGTTGACCATTTACTATCTTTAACTTTTTCCAATATATGTAAAGCTGTATTTGAACCATAATCTCTTTTTCTAACTTCTAATACATCGTCCATATATCCTACACCAAAACCATCTAAAACTAATACAATAAATCTACCCATTATTTATCCTTCTTTCTAAACCTTGAGAACTATATCTTCCTACAACTTTAACATTCCCACTTCTTATACCCTCTAAAAGTATTACATCTGATCTTGTTACAAACATTTGTGTTCTAAAACAAAGTATTATTGGACTAAATACCTTGTATTCTCCCTGCATAGATAAATAATAGTCTATATTATCTGGACAAAATTTATCTACTTCAACTATTTTAGTATCTATATATCCATTTTTCATGTTTCCTCTTGAATAATACCCACCACCATAAAAATAGCTTTTACCCTCAAAATTATGAGATATTTCAGAAATATATAAATAGGCTGGTAATTCTTGTCCATATTCTTTATTAAACGGAACACTCCCAGTTAACGCATGTCCTGGTTCTGCATGTGTTCCACCATATTTAGCTATTAATTCCATATTTTCAACAGTAGTTACTGATGGTAAATTTATGTGTTTTATCTCTATTCCCTCATTTTCTAATATTTCTTTAGCCTTTAGTACTGAAAATAGATTATTTGTTTCTTCTATTTTTCTTGTTTCATCTGAATAGAGAAAACATGGAAATGAAGTAAGACCTGTTAATCTAACTCCTTTTAATTTAGCTATTTTGGGCAAATTTTTTTTAACTTCATCTAAAGTAAATCCTGCCTCTTGTCCTGGATAAACATTTAGATTTTTTTCTATTATTCTTAACATAATATTTTGAACTTTTCCAATTTTTTCTGAAATACTAGAAATTTCTTCTATCATTTCTATTGAATATACTGTAATAATATCACAACCATATGAAATAACCTTAGGTAAAAAACTTTTAGGCATTTGTACTAAATGTCCAATATTTCCTAATTTAAGTCTATTTTCCATCATTACTTCCACTTCTTTAAAATCTACACACACAGAGCCAATATATCCAATTTCTTCAAGTTTTTTAGCTATATATGGATTTCTTCCTATTTGCTTAAGCATATAGTATAGCTTAATATTATATTTTTTAGCCTCATTTAATATTTTTTGAGCATTCTCAAGCAATGTATCAACATCAATAAAATATGTATCTGGTAATATTTCTCCTTTTTTATATTCATTTAATGCTGCATCAACAAATTTCTTATTATCCTTAAGTAATCTATTTAAAAACAAATTATTCTCCCCTTTCTAAATATGCCTTTTCTATAATTTTAGCTATAGTTTCTGCACCTGATCTATTTGGATTTATTCTTATCATTTTTTCTGCCAATGCAGGGTTACTTTGTAAAAAAGTACCTGACACTCTATAAATCAGTGGCGAAATCTCAAATTTAGATTCTGCTCCTACAGGATGAGATAATGCTCCAAATTCTACACTCTTTTGTATAATTTTCTTGGCAATATTTTCTTCAAATTCAAGTAATAAGACCTTTGATTGAGCATTAGCTATATATACATTTTTAATATATGGAAATCTTTCTTTATCTTTAAATAATATATTTAATTTTTCTATTTCTCTTGCTTGAATAGCTAATGAAACAGGAGCATATACTAGACCTCTCAGTACTTCCATGGCTTCAAATCCTTGAACTTGTGAACCACCAGAATAATTGTTTTTTCTCATATTTTTAATGAATTTTTCTTTTCCAATAATTAATCCTACCCCTAATGGTCCAAGCAATTTAAAACAAGAAAATGCTGAAATATCTGCTCCCATTTCTACTCCATTTTTTCTAGTTTTTAAAACTGCATAATTATCATCTATTATTATATGTATATCTTTATCTATACCCTTAACTTTATTAATTACTGTTTCCAAATCATAACTATCATTAAGACTTTGTCTTGTATGTTGAAGCAAAATAACTCTTATACCTTTTTCTTTAATATATGATTCTAAATTACTTAAATCATTAAAATCATACTTTAAAATATTTAATTTCATAGCTTTTAAATTAACTTCACTAGTTTTATATATCGGTCCATCATGAACTAATATTTTATCTTCATTTTCTAATAATTCAAAAAAAGATAATCTTAAAGCATTAGTCCCTGAGCCTCTTACTAAAAAGGCATCTTCTGCATTAAAGAATTTTGCAAGTATTTTTTCTACAGTTCTCGTTCTAATCGGCATATTATTTGTTTTTTCTACACCAATATCCCCTAAATTTAAAAAATCTATTCCATTAATATTTTCTGTTATTAACTCTACTAATCTAAATTGTTTTTCTATTGCTTCATCTAAAGTCATAGATAATAAAGGGTAAGTTTCCATTTTAATCTCCTAATTGTATAATTTATTTCCAACTAATTTCATCACTTCTCTAGCATACTGCCAAGTTGATTTATACATAGTTTTATCATTAACTCCAAAATTTTGCTTATTTGTCAAAATTATTACCTGTATATGATCTTTTAAATCATAAACTACTTGTGTCCCTGTAAATCCAGTATGTCCAACAAAATTTTCATTTGCATAAACTCCCATATATCCAGATTTTTCTCCACCTCTATTTATTTCATAGCCATATCCATGACCAAACTTACTCTGAATTTTAGTAAATTCTTCCTTTATATTCTTAGAATATATTGTTTTACCATTAAACGTACCATTGTTTAATAAAACTTCTCCTAAAATATATAAATCATATGCTGTAGAGAATAATCCTGCATGACCTGCAATACCATTATTTGCATAATATGAATTACCATCATTAACAGTACCTGTTAAAGTATTTCTTCTCCAGTATCTAAAAGAGTCAAAATTTTCATTTATTTTATATCCAAAGTTTTCATCTTTTACCATTCTTTCCTCAAAAGGATTACCATGTGAAGTAGATGCTATTTCTTTTTCTGGATAAATTTCAAGAGGTAAAAATCTTGTTCTTACTAATCTTAAAGGATAATATATATTTGTGTATAAATAATTATCTAATCTCATATTAGTAACTTTTTCTATTATAAAACCTAGCATCATAAATGATAAATCACTATATTTTCTTGCACTACCTGTAGGATATTCTAGTTCTAAGTTATTAATATATTCTAAAACTTCTTTACTATTTTTAGCATGATAATATATTGGTAACCATGGAGTAAGACCTGAAGTATGTGTTAATAAATCTCTAACTTTTACTTTTTCTTTACCATTTTTACCGAATTCAGGTATATATGTCATAACTTTCTCATCTAAATTTATTTTACCCTCACTTACAAGTTTCATCATAGCTTGAGTTGTAGCAAATATTTTAGTTAATGAAGCTATATCAAATATATTATCTTTTTTCATTTCTCTAATTTTTTCTTTTCCATTTTCTAAAACTTGTGCATTACCTAATGCTTTATAATAAAGTATCTTCCCATCTTTTGCAACAAGAATTACTGACCCTGGCATAACCTTATCTTCTATATATTTTTTAGTTATTACATCAATTTCATCAAAATTTGTTGCAAAAATATTAATAGAAAATATAAAGCTTAGTAAAATATATATTATTTTTTTCATTTTAATCACCTCCAAAAAATTTTTTGGGATTATCAATTAACATCATTTCAATTGATTCTTCTTTTATTCCTGCTTCTCTTAATTTAGGTAAAAATATATCAAATAGATATGAATAACCTATTCCACCCATATATTCCATATTGGATTTTCTAGTTATATCCATAGACAAGAATAATTTATTAATAAATCCCTCTTTTTCTATTTGTTTCAACATTTCTACTCTTAAATCATCTGAAAGATAATTATTTTTCCCTATAGTATCAAATTCAACATATGCTCCCTCTTTTAACATGGATAATATGTATTGTATATCTCCACTTAAATCAACATGGCCTATAACTACCTTTGATAAATCTACATTATGTTTCTTAAAAAATTCTATTTGTTCTAAACCATAAGTACCTAAAGTAGTATGAGTAGTTATTGGAACTCCTGTTTTCTTATGTGCTTTTATTGCACTTAAAAATACTTTTTCTTCAAGTTCTTTCATTTCATTAAGTGATGTCCCTATTTCACCTATAATACCTGCCTTAATTTCTGTTCCATCTATACCAACTTCTATATCTTTAATTATTAATTCTGAAAGCTCATCAACACTCATACTTTCCACAAATTCAGGCAAAAATGGTGTTTTATAAAAACCTGTTGAAAATATGAAGTTAATTTTACTTTCTTTTTGTATATCATTTACATAATTAACATCTCTTCCCATGCCCATATTAGTAACTTCAACTATATTTCTAACACCTTTTGAGTATAACTTTTTCATTTCCTTTATCATTTCTTCTTTTGCATCTAATCTGCAATCTAAATTATTTTTATGTTTTGATAAATCTATAAATATATGCTCATGTGTAAGTGTATATCCTTTTTTTAACATATTTCTCCTATCCAGCAACTACAGGTACAAAAAGTTTAATTAAATATAGTACATTTAAGATAATACCAAATAATATAGTTGCTATTGGTCCTAATGCCATATCCACTAATGGTTTCTTACTTGCTCTATTTAATAAATATATCCCTATAACAAATAAATATCCAAGTCCATTATTACCAGCCATATCATTACATGCAATCATAGCTCCTACAAGTAAAGCAATCTCTAATACTTTAGTCATACTAGTTCTAATTTGATCTCCACAAGCTTTAATTCCTGGAAATTTATCTAATAATGCTGCTATTTTCTCAAGTAATAATATTTCTACTCCTAAAGTTAAAGCTCCTAAAACAAAGGCAATAATAGGGTTTGTTATAAATATACCTATAGCAAATACAAATGTTAATCCAGTTGGACCATATACTCCTGTTGTAATTGCAGTTGTAGCAACTAAAGGTATAAATCCTATAGTTCTTGAAAGTGAAGTTATACCTGCATCAAAATATTGACCTTGATCTATTAAATTTAATGAAATAGGATCTCCAGCTAATATTTTTAGACTTACTGCTGCTGCAACTAATCCACCCATTAATGAAAGAATTAAAATATTTTTCTTAACTCTTGCTACTCTTTCTGAAAATATTCCTACGAGTGCAGTATTAGAATTAGTAGATTTTGTTTTATCATTAATAGCAAACATCAACATTACAATAACACCTATAAGTAATGCTATTCCATCAGCATTTAAACTAATAGGTAGTTTATTTACAGAAAATTTACCATATACTGATATTAATTGTCTTGAAATTAATACAATTAATAAAGATATAATACCTTTTTTTACACCATATTGATAACCAACAACTAAAACTGGGAATACAGCAAATGCTACAATAATAGGCTTCCCTATTGCTGATAAATTACTTAAAAAATTAACTGGTAATTTAGAAAATATATCAATTATTGCCTGTAATCCTAAAACTAAACCTATACCATAGATAGCTCCTACAATACAAGAAAATATTATACCTTTTTTATTTTTTGAAAAAGCTGTCCCTATAATATCTGTTCCAAGAAGTATACTATGTATAAGTATAATAGATTTACCTATAGAAAATGGAATTCCAAAACCAATAACTAAACCAAAACTTAAAGCAAAACTCGTTGCAAAAAGTGATTTTCTATCCATTCTTCCTTCTAAGTTTTCAGGAATTAAAGGTCTTAATCCATCATTAAATACTGCTATTCCTTGATTGGCTAAAACCGAAGCAAGACCAGCTAACATTGCAATCACAATAATTTTAATAAACATAAACTATCCTCCTATATATTTTTTTATCATTTCTATACTTTTTTCTGCACCATTAGGAGTAAATCCAAATGCAACTTTTCCTTTTTCAATACCTAATTTAACCTCAACTTCATCTAAAATCATTCCTGGAGAAGTTACTGTTAAACATTTATCTGCACCTAATATTGCAATAGCCATAGCTAATGCTCCTCCACCACCTGTATTACAAGCACCAAAATAATAATCATAATCTCCCATTTTAATGGACATAGCTGCATCTATATCTGATTTAATATCTATAGTAGCCTCAGGAATTTCTCTTTGTAAAATTCTTGCCACCATTTCTTTGTCAATTTGACCTCCTACTACTATTTTCATTCTAATTACCTCCTAATAAAGTTATTAAATGTGTTATCATAAATCCATATTCATTTTCAGCTATTTTTTCTCCTAAAATTTCTTCTATAGAAAAATATATTTCTTTTGCCATATCATAACTTGAAAAATTTTTTAACTCTTCTAATTCATCATCTTCTAAAGCATTAATCTCTTCATTATTTTTCATTCTTTTTAAAAGCATAGCCAAATGAGTAATAAACATAGAGGCATTTTCTTCATTTAAAGTAATATTATATTTTTCTTTAAACATATCTATTACTTTTAAAATTTTATAAAACATTTCTTCATTTATGATTCCTGCCTGTTTTAAAATATCTATGCGAACTTTCAGTTTTTCCATTCTACCTCCTATTTTCAAAATTTTGAATATTTATGTTAAAAAAATTAATATCTTGGTGGAATCTCTTTATTTAAAACTTGCTTTTGTACTTTAATTATATTCTTTACATCTAATATATCCTTAACCAAACTCTCAATTAACTTATTATTATTTTTAACTACTATTACTGCTTCATTTGCAATATTTTTATCATGTATATCAATTTTTTCAACATTTATATCAGAAAAAATATTTTCTTCTAATTCATCTACACTTAATATAGCTTTATCTATTACACCATTTCTAAGATATTTAATAATATTATCTGAATTAATTTCTATAAATTCACATTCTTTATCTTTAAAATACTGTGTAGAAAAATAGTATTGATCTTCTGAATTTTTATCTATTCCTACTTTAAATCCTGACTTATTATCTTTTAAAGAAAGCAATACATGATCTGAAACATAAGAATTAGGTCCAAATCCCAATACTTTTTTTACTCCTTCTAAAGCTCCAGCCTCATATGCTAATCTTGACATAATAGCAAAATCATATACTCCCTCTTTAAGCATTTTTGTTCTTATACGAGATCCTTGCATATATGCAAAATAAAATGATATTCCTTTTTTAATAAATTCTTCTTTAATAGCTGTTGCAAGTCCTTCATATCTTTTAGTGTATGGAAGTGGCATAACTCCAACTATATGTTTAAGTTCAGCTTTTTCTATTAAAAGCTTTTGTGATTTAAATGTAATTATTTTCCCTAAAGCTCCCTTTTTTTGAAGTTTTATTGCACCAGATAATTCTAGTTCTTCAAAAGCCTTATGCACCGTTCCTATAGATAATCCCAATTCTTCCTTATACTCATAAGTTGATTTCACTCTATCTCCAACATCAAGTATCAATAACTCTCTTGCTATCTTTATCATACCTATATCTACTTTATTTAATACTCTTATTCTATTCATAATTCCTACTTTCAATATTTTGAATATTTAATATATTATACCTTGATTAAATATATTGTCAATATTAGAATGTATAATATAAAAAGGTACTAAATCAAAAAATTAAGATTTAGTACACTTTTATCTATCTTTTTAAACCATCTCTTTTACTGCTTTTTCTAAATATTTTCTAGGTATACCTAAATTTATTCTAATAAATTCTTCTCCATTTGATATAAAATGTGTGCCACTTTCAACTAATATTCCTTTTTTAGCAAGTTCTTTTGTTAATTTTTCACCATTTTTAACCTTTAGCCAAAGAAGATACGATGATTCCATTTTAAATACAGTATATTTCTTTTCGAGTTTTTCTTTTATGAAAATATAGTTTTGGTAGATATATTTACTTAAATCATCTAACCAATCTTCACACAGATTGTACGCATTAATTAATGCAACAAGACCTAATATGTTTGGAGAAGTAATTGAATTTTCTTTCATTTTCATTTCTAATTTTTCTCTTAAATCCTTATTTGGTATTATACTATACGATGTCTTAAGACCACCTAAATTAAATGCTTTATTCGGTGATGAAAGAAAAATTAAATTTTGTAGATATTTTTCATCTAAACCTAAACTACTCTCATGTTTTTTATCAAAAGTCATCTCAGAATGCACTTCATCAGACACAAGTATCACATTATATTTTAAACAAAGACTTGCTACCTTTTCTATCTCATCTCTTGTCCATATTCTACCAGATGGGTTATGTGGATTACAGAAAATTAATAATTTAGGAGAATATTTTTTCATCTTTTCTTCCATATCTTCATAATTTATAAAATACATATCATTTTTTTCTTTTAATGGTGAATAAATTACCTTATTTCCACTATTAACAGCAGAATTATAGAAAGGAGCATAAGCAGGAGTATTAATTAATATATATTCTCCCTTATTTAAATATACTTTATTTAATAAATGTAGTGTAGATACTGTTCCATACCCTATATTTATCCATTCTTTTTCAACATTTACATTATGTCTTCTTTTTTGCCAATCTATTATAGAATTATAGAAATCTAAAGTAAGTGAAGTATATCCTAAACTTCCTTTAATTACATAATCTTGTAATATTTTTGATAATTTTTCTGGAAGTAAAAAATCCATATCAGCTATCCAAAGAGGTATAAATCCTTTAGGGAGATTAACATTGAATTTCTTTTCTATTAAATCCCTATCCCATTTTCTTCTCAAATCAAATTTAGAATCTACCTTTATTTCAAAATTATTTTCCATATTAATCCTCGTCTACTTCTAATTCACCTTTTCTAATTTTATGATTTCTATACAGCACATTTACTATTGCTATTATTATAGCTCCAACAGCAATACCTAAAATATAGCTTGGTAATTTAGTTACAAGTGGCCATGCCCATATTGCTGATTCAGGAAACCATTGTACAGCACCTAACATCACAGCAACCATAGACCCTATTACTGCTGAAACAACATATAGAGTGACAACGAATACTGGATTTTCTAAAGCAAACGGTATTGCTCCTTCTGAAATTCCCATAAATGCTAAAAATATTGAAGTTTTTCCTGCGTTATAAAATTCTTTATTATACACTCTTCTACCAACTAATTTTCTATCTATTAATGTAGAAAGTCCAAGTCCTATAGACGGTACTACTACAGCTATGTTTCTTGCTGTTAAAGGTAAAATTTTATCTGTACTAAATCCAATAGCAACAAAGCTTGCTGCCTTATTAACTGGTCCTCCTAAATCAAATGCTGTTGCAGCTGATGATATTAAAGCATACACATATTCTCCTTGTTTACCTGCTATTTCTAATATATTCCTAATTTGAATATTTAACCAACCACCTATTGGTGTAATTACAAATATCATTGCTATCATACAAATAAGAGCTGCAAGTAATGGTATTAAAAATGTTGTTTTAAAAGCTAACCATTTTTCAGATAATTTAATATTTTGATTTAACCATTTAACTGTATATCCTATGAATATCCCTATAATTATTGCACCAAAAAATCCACTAGGAACTGGAGCAACTTTATCATAAACTCCATTATCTACTAATTTAATTATATGTATAGGTTTATTTGCAACATATCCACCAATAAATCCAGCAGATAAAGCTGTTTTACCACCTATAGAATTAGCAACAAATGCTGCAAACATAGGTATAGCAAATCCAAATAATGTAAATCCAAAACTTTCCATTAAATGGGCAAATTTTAATAATTGCAAACTAAAGCCATTAAACTCTCCTGAATTAATTGCTCCTAATATATTTACACTAGGATCTATTTTAAATAATACATAAGGTATAACTTGTGAAAAAGCTCCTATTAATCCACCCATTATTAATATAGGTATCATGTATGAAATACCTGTCATTATATGTTTATAAAAAGCTTGTACTCCTGAAACTTTTCTACTTCTTTTTTTAATTTCCATATTTATCCTCCTAATTTTTATTCAAAAACTTCTTGTAAAATATCTTTAGCTTCTCTTATAGCCTCTTTTAAACTAACCTCATATACCTCATAATCATCAAATCTTTCTATACCTTGAGGTGTAATTGCTACGGCATGAATTATAGCATCAGCTTCTTGTATATCTTTATAAGTTAATTCATTTTGAATACCATCTGCACCTTGAGTTTCAATTTTAATTTCAATCCCTAATTCATCTGCTGCCTTTTGTAATGAATCTTCTGCCATAAATGTATGAGCAAGGCCCATAGGACATGCACAAATTGCTACTACTTTTTTCATAATTTAACACTCCCTAACTATTTAATATTTTTTCTATTTCTATTTTATCTTCTAATAAATTTAATTTATTTCTAAATTCTGAATTTACTATTTTTGATGATATATCTTTTAATATATCTATATGTCTTTCCACATTATTTTCAGGAACTAATATCATAAATACATGGCTAACCATTTCCTCTTCCTTATCCCAAATCAATGGTTTTAAAGATTTTAAATATATTACTTTTGATTCATTAATATACTTACTCTTACAATGAGGTATAGCAAATCCAAAACCAAGCACTGTATTATCTATTTTTTCTCTAGCAATTACTTCATTTTTAATATTTTCTGATATTTCATCATCTAAATTTAACGATTTTATCATATTTTCTATAATATTTTCTTTATTTATTTCATCAAAATTAATAATGATATTATCTTTTTCAACTATCCTCATATTTAATTTTCTCCTTCTAAAACTTCTTTTAAAAACTTTGGTATTTCCGTTTTATTTTCTATTTTAATTAATTCTTTTTCAAAATTATATTTTCTCAAACATTTATTAATATCAAGTATTGCCTCTAAATGTTCTTCTTTATTCTTTGATGCAAGTATTATGATTATTTTTATTTTCCCATCAAAGAAATCTATTTCATCTTTTAATGTTATCAAAACAAATCCCGTTTTCTTAACATCTTTATTTATTCTTCCATGTGGAAGTATAGTAATATCTCCCACTTGTATATATTTCCCATATTTATCTATTTGCTGTTTTAAATTATTATAGTATTCTTTTTCTACTATTTGATTTTCTACCATTAAATCTATTGCTATTTTTAAAGCCTCATCAATATTATTTGCTTTCACATTTATTCTTATATTTTCTTCTATCAAATAATCATATATTCTTTTATACTTCTTTTCTTCTATATCCATATATATCCAAGGACCTAAAACTTTTCTAATATTCTCTTTTATTTTCTCTTCTTTTTTACCAGAATTTTCTTTAATAAATTCAAATAGTTTACTTTCAGATATTTTAATATTTCTTCTAGGTAGTCCATATTTTTCAAGCTTTTCTATATCTTCTTTTTTAAATATTGCATTCACTTTTATTGCTTCATTTCTTTTACTTAAAATATCAAGAGTAGTAATTATTAAATCTACTTTATCAATATTTTCATAATCTTTAAGCTTGTTATATGGAATCACATCTATTACATCTACTTCAAAGTTTTCTTCAAGATTTTCTACAATTAGCTTTGAACTTGAATAACCAAGACCACAAACTACAAGTACCTTTATCATATCTTTTTTAATATTCTTATCCATTCTATCTAATGCTCTTTTAACCATCATAGTTACAAAAGAAATCTCTTCACTATTCCATTTAAATCCTAAAGATTTTTTAGTCTTATTATATATATCCTCATATTCTTTCATAACTTCCTTACTAATACTCTCGCCAAGACTTATCTTTTTCTTCATTCTATAAATTGCAGGTTTAATATGATGTAAAAGTTCTTCTCTAAATATCTTATCTTTACTAAAATCCTTAGAAAAATTTATATTTAAATTATTAATTATATTATTTACTATATCTTCATTTTCTATGTAATTAATATATATGTAATCTTCTTCATTATAGTTATGTAATCCTAGATATATATCTGTAAGCATCGTTATATCAAGTGCGTTTAAGTTTTCGTTTATAAAATGGTCTGATATTTTCTTATACTCCTCTGTTTTTTGAATAAAGCTCTTATTATCCACTTCATATTCAAGTAATTTATGGGATTCAAAATTTCTATTTTCACTAATATATACATAAAATGAAACTATATCAAAAGCTTCATCAGTAAGTTTAATATCTTCTGTAAATTTTCTTACTAATTCTTTAGCTCTTTCTAAATCTATACTTTTTGAATAATTAAGTAGTTTTTTATTAATTTCTCTAAAAAAATACACATTAAATTTACCATTATTTAAACTTCTTAATTTATTTATTAAATAAAATCTTATCTTTGATTCTCTACCAAATATATTGTATCCTTTATTAGAATCAACATCTATTTTTAAACCATATTTTTCTATTTCCAAATTAATATCTTTAATTACATTTCTAAGTGTTGATTTACTAATATCATACTTATTTGATAATTCCTGTAATTTAAATCTATTATTTTCTAAAAAAATATCCAAACTAATATATACTTGCCTTTCAAATGAATTAAAAATATATTCTTTAAAAGGAATTAATGATAGTTGCTCCTCATAGTCTTCAATTAATAATTTTAAATTCGCATTTTTTATACCTATTATTTCTAATGTTGTATAATAGATGAAAACTTGATTTAATACTTCTATATCATACCTTAGCATTCTCTCACTTATATTCAATTCATTAGATATATCAAATATATTATTCTTACCTTGTTTTAATAACTCTAATATTCTAAAATTTCTATCTCCTATCATATCTCGTCCTTTCATAATAAGTATATCTTAAAAAGGTTTTTTAACAAGATTTAGATTTTTTCACAAAAAAATGAAATAATTTGTAATAAAAAAATGACTAAGAATATCAAAAATCTTAAGTCATTTCTTTTTGTATGTTTATGTTGTAAACTTAATATTTAATTATTATTCCAAAATAGATAAATATAGTTCTAATCTTTGATTTAAATATTTTGCAAACATATTTACCATTGATGATATATTATGTTTTATATGATATTCATCAAAGGCTTCATAATATTTAAGTCTATCAATAAATTTAATATCTATAGGTGGATATTTCTCTTTCATTAGTTCTAAATTAATCAGCAATCTTCCTGTTCTTCCATTACCATCAATAAAAGGGTGAATAGCTTCAAACTCTATATGAAACCGAGCTAACTTAGTAATAATGTCTTCCTTACTATTTTTATATTTCCTCAATAAATCTTCCATTTTTGAAGCAATTAAATATGGTTGTACTGGCTCATATGCTGCTCCCATAATTCTAACAGGAACTCTCCTATATACTCCTCTATCTTCTTTCTTATCAGCCAAAACTAAATAATGAATGTCCTTAATTATTTTCTCAGATATTTCAATATTTTCACTAACAAGTTGTCTTACATATTCAAATACTTCCTTATGTCCTATTACTTCCAAATGCTCTTTTAATGTTTTTTTATCAATCGTAAGCCCTCTAAGAACCATATCTGTTTCACGTAAAGTTAAAGTATTGCCCTCAATTGCATTTGAATTGTATGTATATTCAGTTAAAAAATCTTCATTTAATCTTTCTAACTCTCCCTCTGTTAAAGGTCTTTTTGCTTCAAGAATAGCTAATTTTTCTTCTAATGTAGAAATAATTAATTCCTTTTTTGTATTATACAATTTCATCGGAATAATATCAATGTAATCGGAATAACATATCTTAATTTTCGGAACAATACTCTGTCTACTTAGTTAATATTTCTCCATTTGATTTTATTACTTCTTTATACCAATCAAATGATTTCTTCTTGTATCTATTAAAAGTTCCACTACCATCATCATTTCTATCCACATAAATTAATCCATATCTTTTAAACATCTCTGAAGTAGACATAGAAACACAATCTATACAACCCCAAGAAGTATATCCCATAATATCAACACCATCTTTAATTGCTTCTAAAACCTGTAAAAGATGCTCTTTCATATACTCTATACGATAATCATCTTTAACAGTTAAATTCCCTAATTTATCTTCAATTAAAGTATCTTTAGCTCCTAATCCATTTTCAACAATAAATAAAGGTATTTGATAACGATCATAATAACGATTTAAAACAATTCTAAGTCCTATTGGATCTATTTGCCAACCCCAATCAGAGGCTTTTAAATAAGGGTTTACTAATCCTCCTAATATATTTCCTTTACCAGAAGAATACTTAGAAGTATCTGATGCTTGTGTAACACTCATATAATAACTAAAGGATAGGAAGTCTACTGTATAATTTTTTAATAAATCCTCATCTCCATCTTCAAAAACTACATTTATCCCTTGTTCTTTAAAATATCTTTTAGCATAATTAGGATAATATCCTCTGACATGAATATCTGAAAACATATAATTTAAGTTTTCATAATTATGAGCAGCTAAAACATCTTCAGGATTTGGTGTCATTGGATATGCTGGCATAGCTATAACCATACAACCAATTTTAAAGTTAGGATTTATTTCATGAGCTATTTTTGTAACTAAACTTGATGCAACTAATTCATGATGAATTGCCTGGTATAGATCTTGTTTAGATGTTTTTTATCAATACCACCACTTGTAAATGGTAACTCTAAAACTGAATTTACTTCATTAAATGTTAACCAATACTTAACCTTATCCTTATATCTTTCAAAAACAGTACAAGAAAATTTTTCAAAAAATCCTATCATTCTTCTATCTACCCATCCGTTATATTTTCTAGTTAAATACAGTGGGGTTTCATAATGAGATAATGTTACAAGTGGCTCTATGCCATGTTTAATAAGTTCATCAAACAAGTCATCATAAAATTTTAATCCCTCTTCATTTGGATATTCTTCATCTCCATTTGGAAAAATTCTACTCCAAGCAATTGAAGTCCTAAAAACCTTAAATCCCATTTCAGCAAACAGGGCTATATCTTCCTTATACCTATGATAAAAATCAATAGCTGACAATGTTAAATTATCTTTTGTAGGTTCATTTGTTGGTTCTCCTAACCCTCCATTAGGCAATACATCTTGTACTGATAAACCTTTACCTCCTTCATTATATGCTCCCTCTACTTGATTTGCAGAAACTGCTCCTCCCCATAAAAAATTATCTGGAAAAACTGACATATATCCTCCTAACTATAGTATAGCCAACAATTCATTAGAATGAATAATTTCATCTTTTGTTGGAACTAATAAAACATCTAAATAATTTTGTGTATTTGTAACGATTACAGGAGTTATTATTTCATATCCTGCTGATAAAATTGTTTCTAAATCTACTTCAAGTATTAACTGACCTTTAGTAACTCTATCTCCATCTGAAATTTTACTTTCAAACCCCTTACCTTCTAATTTAACAGTTTCTAAACCTATATGTATTAATAGTTCAACTCCATCATCACTTGTTAATGTAATTGCATGTTTTGTTGGAAAAATACTTGTAACAATTCCATCAAAAGGAGCATAAATTTTACCATTTTCAGGAATAATTGCAATTCCTTCTCCTAATAATTTCTCTGAAAATGTTGTATCATTCACATCTTTTAAAGGTACAATTTTTCCAGAAATAGGAGCATATACATTTTTTCTATTTGACACTCCAGATTTAATATTATTCAAATTAACTGGAGCTTTTTTTTCATCTTCATCAATACCAAAAATATATGCTAAAATAAATGTTACAATAATAGAAATCATTCCAGCAATTAACGCATTTAGTATATTACTTGGAGCTCCTGAATAAATAAATTGAGGAAGACCAATTATAGAGGGTACGGCAAATATATATGATTTAACTCCTGTTAATCCAACATATAGTCCTGCTAATCCTCCACCTATCATTGCAGCATAAAGTGGTTTTTTGTATTTTAATGTAACACCGTATAAAGCTGGTTCAGTAATACCTGCAAGTAATGCTGAAAATCCAGCTGCAAATGCAACTTGTTTAGTATTATTATTCTTACTTTTAAATGCAATAGCCATAGAAGCTGCACCTTGAGCTAAATTAGAGGCTAACATTGCAGGAAGTATAAGCACGTCAGGTGTAGCAACAGAAGCTGCTAGAAAAATAGAGGCTAATGCCCAGTGCATACCTGTCATAATTATAAAGGGCATAGTCGCTCCTAAAACAGCTAATGTTATCCAACTAGTCATACCATACATTTGTTCAATTAAATTTAATAAACCCTTTCCAAAAATTACACCAAGAGGTCCTACTAAAACAATAGCTATAAATCCTGAAATAATTAATACAAGTGTAGGCTGTAAAAAACTTTTAGTTACAGCCGGTGTTATTTTATTAAAGGCTTTTTCAATATATTTCATTAAATATACCATAATTAAAATTGGTATAACTGATGAGCCATAATTAGCAGGTGTAACAGTTACCCCAAATAGCTTAAGTTCTTCTCCAGTAGATATAATTTGGACAAAACTAGGGTGTAGTAAAATCCCAGCTACAAACATAGCAAGAGCTGTATTAACATTTAATTTTTTAGATGCTGAATAAGCTAAAAGTATAGGTAGGAAATAGTATCCTGCATCACCAAAAATTGTTAAAAATGTAATTGTCTGAGAATTAGATTCAAAAATACCTAACATAGGAAGTATTAATACTAATACTTTTATCATTCCACAACCAAGTATAGCTGGAATAATTGATGTCATTGAACCTGCAATGTATTCAATAATTTGTGATAAAATAGAACCTTTTTTCTCCTGTGATACATTCATAAATTTAAATTTTCCTACTTTAATAAATTCTTTATAATAATTTTCAACATCATTACCTAGTATAATTTGATATTGACCATTTTTTCTCAATACTCCTATTACACCATCAATTGATTTTACAGTTTCATCTGAAACTATACTTTCATCTTTAAGTTCCAAACGTAATCTAGTAACACAGTATGTTACATTAAGAATATTTTTTTCTCCACCAACAGCATTTAAAATATTAAGTGAAGTATTTCTATATTTCATAACCATTCTCCTTTATGATAAATTTTTTGTTAAACGACGAATATGGGCGATTAAATAAACTAATTCACTTGAACTTAATAAATATTCATATTTATTTTTAATAAAATCTGCTACACATATTCCACAATTATATTCCCTAGGATATTTCTTTTTCATCAAATCTAAAAGATCTTCATCTTCTTCATCGTTGTAATTATTTCTTTCTAAAAGTCTATGAGCAAATAACTTAACATGAGTAATGAATCTATAATAATCAATAGAATCTTAATTAAACTCTGTTGAATAATAGTTTTGAATAATTTTTTCAATACTCATAATAATCTCCGTAATACGATAAGATTCTTGAAAATTATTTTCTAAATTAGCATTAACAAAATGCAAAGCTATAAAGGCTGCCTCATCAATAGGAAGTTCTATATTTAAATCTTTTTTAATTATAGACAAAGCTTTCTTTCCTAATTCAAATTCTTCTTTATAATACTTTGCAATTCCTAAATTCCAAAAGT
>NZ_LKKW01000021.1 GCF_001891165.1 Streptobacillus ratti
TATTTATCTTAAACGTTATGAATTATTTATTGATAATGGTCTTTCTCCTCCTATTCATAAGTTCTATAATTAATATATTATGCCTATTTTTATGATAGGTAGTTTTGTTGTTCTCTTATTTTTTATTCTATTAATTTTTCTTTTCTTTATCAATATTTTTTTACTATTTTCTTTTATTTTTTTATCTTGGATATTTTTTTAATTTCCTATAGAATTAAAAAAGAGAATTTCCATAAATTTTAGAAATTCTCTCTTCTTTTCTGTCCTATTTCGGAACAGCCCCTTTATTATTAGGTTTCCTATCATAATTTCTATTTTTTTCATACTCAAATAAATCATAATTGAATAAAATAATGTAGTAGCCCTAATTATTTACCTAATTCAATTATTTCATCAAAATAATGTTTACTTTCATCATATAAATGGTGAGATACAATTATTACTGTTAAATCTTTTTGAGATAAAATATTTTTTTCAATTTCTATTGCACATTTTTTATCAATGTTAGCATTAATTTCATCTAAAATTAATATTTCTTTTTCTCCCATTAATTCCCTTGCTATTGACATTCTTTGTTTTTGACCACCAGATAAATTGTCTTCATAAACACTATCTAATTTATCTAAAACAAATTCATCAACATTAGATAATTTTATAGATTTTTGAAATATATTATCATCTATATTACGACCTATCAATAAATTATCTCTTAATGTTTCAGATAAAATATATGGTTTTTGTGTTACTATTCCTACTATATTTTGTAAACATTTAAAATCTATATTTCTATAATTTATACCATCTACTAAAATTTCTCCATCATAATTTAATATTTCCCCTGTTAATATTTTCAATAAAGTTGATTTCCCCGTACCTGAAGCTCCTGTTATTACAATTTTCATACCTTTTTTAATTTCTATATTAGGATACTTTATTATATTATCATTAAATGCAACTTTTACATCGTTAATAATTAACTTATCATTAAATTTTGATATTTTAGTTTTTTGTTCTTTTAAATATGTAAAAGGATATTTTTCTAATAATTTAAAGCTTGCTATAAATGTAACTATATTGTATGCAGCACCTCTTGTATAATTAAATAAAGTACTAGTCAAATTTGCTACTGAAAATATTACCCCTGTAGTTATTTCTCCTTTAATTATTAAATATCCTGTTACTATAAATATAATAACTTGAGCTATAATACTTGCAAGCATTGAAGATGAATTTGCAATAGTAGAATATTTAACTAATCTCACTTTAGGTTCTATCATTTTTTCAAAACTTGATAAAATCCTATTTTTAAAATATTCTGTTTGATTATTATGATAAAAAACTTCAAATCCATTGATATAATCATCTGTTTTCTTAAGAACTCTATTTGAATGTTCTGATACATCTTTTGTTGCATTTTCAACCTTTTTTTGAAACATTCTGGGACTATAATATACAAATACTGTCATTATTATAGAAACTAATAGTATTAACCAGTGGAAATATATTATTGCAAAAGCATTTAAAATAACTGTAATTATACTTTCTATAGCTCCATAAAACTGAATAAATCCATTATCTCTTAATAAATTCATGTCATTTACTAACCATGAAATATATTCAGATTTTGTATTTTTTTTAAATTCTGCATAATCATATTTTGTTAATGGTTCTAATATATCTTGTCTTATAGAATTTAGTTCTTTTTGTATTAAATTTTCTTTTATAATATCCTTAATTGCTTGAGCATAACTAACACCTAACCAACATAGTATATCTACTATAGAAAATATTAAAAATGTTTTTATATTTTTTGATATTATTGCATCTAATACATATGTTAATATTACAGATGAGGCAACTGTCATTGATGCCCATACCATTATCCAAAATAATAGCAAAATATTTTGTAATTTAAATTTCAAAACATATGTAATAAATTTCTTTTTATACATGATTTTATACCTCTTTCCCAAAAATATATTATTTCATTAAATATTATTTTCATCATCAAAAACAAAATATTTTTTAAAGTTAATTTTTAGATTTCTTTTTTAATTTCATTTATATCACTTTTTTGATATACATTTCCTAAAACAGATTTTATTAAAAAATGTTAAATAACATTATCTATCTTAATAAGATATACCTTGATTTTCTTATTTGTCAACAATTATCAAAAAATTATTTTAAGATAAATAAAAATTCATGTTTCAATCTTAGATTTTTCACAGGATAATAGGAGTAATAAAAATTAACCAGAGATAACTATTTATAAATATCTCTGGTTTCTATTATTAATTCTTTACTCAAACCTAAGTCCTGTATTTGATAATGCCTTTATAAAGTCATTATGTAACTTACCTATAACTTCTATCTTTTCTGATGTTATAGGGTGTATAAAACTTAGTGAATAAGCATGTAACATTTGCCTATTATACTCATCTTTTCTTCCATATACATCATCTCCTAATATTGGAAAGAAAAAATGTGAAAGATGTACTCTAATTTGATGTGTTCTTCCTGTTTCAAGATTTATTCTAAGTAAAGAAAAATTTTCATTACTATCTATGACTTCAAAATTAGTAACTGCATGTTTGCCTGTTCCAACTACTGCCATTTTCTTTCTATCATTAGGATTTCTTCCTATCATAGTTTCTATTTTACAACTTTTTTTATTTACTTTACCTTTTACTATAGCATAGTATATTTTCTTTATTTCCTTATTCTTAAACATTTCAGATAATTTAAAATGAGTCTTGTCATCTTTTGCTATTATAATTAACCCTGATGTATTTTTATCAAGTCTATGAACTATGCCAGGTCTTAAATCTCCATTAATACCTGATAAATCCTTAATTTTATACATAATAGCATTAACTAATGTATTTTCTTCATGTCCCTTAGATGGATGAACTACCATACCAGCATATTTATTTATTATAGCTAAATACTTATCTTCATAAACTATATCTATATCTATATTCTGAGGGACAATATCAACATCTTTTAATTCAGGTATATTAATAAAAATATCATCTCCAATACTTACCTTGTATGAAGCCTTAGTTTTTTTTCCATTAACTAAAATATTTTCAGATTTAATAAGTTCTTGTATCCTACTTCTAGTCTCATCTAATTTTTTAGATAAATATGTATCTATTCTTTCTAAATTTTCTCCATTATCCTCAACTAACATCATCTACTCCTTGAAATTTTTTCATATTTTCATCAACATTTTTATCATGATGAATTAATATTAATTTTGCTAGTTCCTTATTATATCTTTCAACCCTTTTACTACCAATTTCTGTATGTTTTCTAAGTCTAGTTTTTATACCTATCTTATGTAATACTCTTAACAAAAAAGAAGCTCTATCTTTTCCGTTATCATGTAAAAGTGCAAGTTTTAAATATATTTCTGGTAAATTAATATCCTTAACTCCTTTAAAAACATTAATGCTATGTAATTTATCATATTTACCTTGTAAAAGAAAAATTCTTTTTTCATCTTCACTTAATATTTCTAATATTTTTTCCATTTCTTCAACATCTATTTTCTGAAAAAAATATTCATAAACTTTTCTTATCATAGATACTTTTCTATTATTTCATCTACTGTACTTACACAAAGTTTTTCATCTATGCCTTTTTCTCCCTTAACCTTACCAAAGCCCCAGTTACAGTAAATAAAATCAACATCAGAATTTTTAGCTGTTTCTTTATCAACCAACATATCTCCTACAAAAAGTATATCTTCATTTTTTAAACCTAATTCATCTCTAAGTCTTAAAACATTTATATTAGATGGTTTTCTTTCATGTATTTTTTCTGGATTTACTCCTATTATTTTATAGAAATTATATGATTTAAGTTCATCTATTTTACAAGATTTTATAGCTAAATCCTCATCCTTATTAGTAACCACTGCAAATTTGATACCACTTACAGTTAAATGATTAAGCAATTTATCTATACCATCATATGGTTTTAAATTATAGTCATATTCCTTATCATATATTTCAAGTAAAACTTCCATGATTTCATCAACACTTTTATTATAGCCCTCTTTTTCTATTATCACCTCTACTAATTTTCTTAGTCCATTACCCACAAAATAGTTATATTTCACAGGTTCATATGTCTTTAATCCAAAATGTTTTAATGCCTTATTAGTTGCATTAGCTATAGCATATATTGAATTAAGTAATGTTCCATCTAAATCAAATATTACTAACTTTTTTTTCATTTTTTCACCTTTTATTATATATTTTTATTACTTAAGAACTGCCCAATTATCTCCATAACTTCCATTTACTTTTAATATTACATCATCAAAGATAATAGTATTTTGCATAATATCAGTTATTTCTTTGAAAAGATCTAAATCTTCTCTAACTTCAAATATTAATTCATCATGTACTTGAAGTAACATTTTAAAGTTATCATTACATAATTTATCATATATTTCTTTCATTACTTTTTTTATAATATTTGCAGCTGTTCCCTGAATTACAGTATTTACTGCCATTCTTTTTGCCTGTTCCTTTATATTTACATTAGATGAATTAATATCATAAACATATCTTCTTGTACCAAATTTAGTTTCAACATAACCATCTTTTTCAGCCTTTTCTATAATATCATCAAGTAATATTCTTACTTTAGGATATTCTTTAAAATATGTGTTTATGTATAATTTTGCATCTGAAACTGTAATTTTAAGTTCTTTAGATAATCCAAAAGGAGTTTTACCATAAAGTACAGAAAAGTTTATTACTTTAGCTATATTTCTCTGTGTCTTACTTACTTTTTCATCATCTTTTAACATAAATATTTTTCTTGCTGTTAATTCATGTAAATCTAAATTATGTTTATAAGCATTTATTAAATTTTCATCTTTAGATATTTCAGCTAGTACTCTTAATTCTATTTGTGAGTAATCAAAAGATACTAATTTCATACCTTTAGATGCAATAAATCCCTCTCTAATTTTTGTTCCCTCATCAGTTCTTGTAGGAATATTTTGTAAATTAGGGTTACTAGATGATAATCTTCCAGTAGCCGTACCTGTCTGATTATATGTAGTATGTATTTTACCATTTATTGCAAGTTTTAATAGAGGTTCTACATATGTTGATTTAAGTTTTACAAGTTCTCTATATTCAAGTATTAACTCAGCTATTTTAATACCTCTATCTTTTAATAATTCAAGTACTTCTGCATCAGTTGAGTAACCTCTTTTATTCTTTTTAACTACCTCTATACCCATTTTTTCAAATAAGACTTCTCCTAATTGTTTAGGCGATGAAATATTAAAGCTTTCTCCACTTTCAATATATATTTTATCTTCTATATCTTTTATCTTTTTTTCAAGTTCTAAACTATATTTTTCAAAATATTTTTCATTTATAGCTATTCCTTGTTTTTCCATATATATTAAAACATCAGTAAATTCTTTTTCCTCTAAGTACATATCCATTTGATTTTCTTTTTCAAGTAAATCCATGAATACTTCTTTTAATTTAAAAATAGAATATGTTATATTTATCAACCTATTTTTTCTATACTCTATTATTCTACTTGTCTCTAGTTTATTTAATACTTTTTTATCTATTTCTTCTATAGAAATTCCTAGTTTATCAAATGCCATAGTTTCTATTTTTTGTGATTTATCAGTACCTAATGTAAAACTTGCAAGTAAAATATCAAAATAGTTTTTAAAATTAACTCCTAAATTTTTCCATTCCTTACCTGAATATATACACACATTAAGATTATCATTAATATCTCTAATACTTATACCTTTTTCAAAAAGATTCCCTAGTTCTTCTGAAATATCAAAGCTATAGTGAATTTCATTTTTATCACAAAAAGCTATTCCCTCTTCTCCGATATAGAGTGCGATTTCATCATTAACACTATTAATTTTAGTTATAAAATCATGCAAGTTAGAGTGTTCTATTTCCTTAATTTTAAGTTCGCTCTTAGGCTTATCTTTAATTAATTTTTCATATTCTTTTCTTAACTCATACTTTAAATATACTTCTGAAAGTTTATCAAAATCTTTCTCTTTAATCTTAGCATCTTCTATATTTAAGTCTATTTCAAGCTCATCAAATACAGTTGCTAATTCTTTACTAATATATGCTAAATCTTTTGATTCTATTAATTTCTTTTGTAAAGCACCTTTGATATTATCTATATTTGCATAAATATTATCTATATTATCGTATTCTGCTATTAATTTAGATCCTGTTTTAGGTCCTATACCTGCAACTCCTGGTATACCATCACTACTATCACCTATTAGTCCAAATAAATCTCTAATTTGAGAAGATTTAACACCTAAATATTCAATTACATCTTCATCGTTTTTTAATATTTTATATGGTTCATTCTCTTCTTTTTTACCTAAAAGTGCAACAGAAGCATTAGGGTTTATAAGCTGGGCTAAATCTTTATCTCCTGTAAGAATTATTATTTCATAATCTTTAGAATATTTATTAGTAATTGATGCTATTACATCATCAGCTTCATAGCTTGGAATTTTTATTATAGGAATACCGTATCCCTCTAAAACGCTATCTATGGCATCTAATTGTGCAACTAATTCATCGGGCATGCCACTTCTATTTTCCTTATATTCTGCATATATTTCACGCCTTTTAAGTTCATTTCTTTTAACATCTTTAGCTGATATTACATATTCTGGAGCAAAATATGAAAGTGCAAGTTCTAATTGTCTTATAAACCCAAGTATAGCACCTACAGGTTCACCATTTGAATTTCTAAAATTCATAAGAGCAAAATATGCTCTATACATAATTGCACTAGTATCTAATATCAATATTTTTTTCATATTTTTTACTCCTATCTTAAATATCTAAATATTTGCTCATATATTTTATCATTATGTATTCCTTTATGGAATTTTTCCTTTTCCAACTCATCATTTTCTATATCTTTTTTTATAACCTCAGGATATTCTGAAAATACTTTTGTAACTTTAATACCATCTATAAGGAATAAAGCTGGTATTTTACCCTCTGGACTATACTTAAGTAATAATTCCTTATCTTCACTTCTTTTCCTATAATCCACATCAATATTAGGAATAAATTTTCTCATAGCCTCAAGAACAGCTATTACTATAGAACAATCTGGACATTTAGGGTGTGCAAAAACAAGTAATTTAATTTCCTTTTCTACATTTGATAATTCTTCTTGCTTTTCCTCTGATAAACTTACTTCTCCTAATAATCTTATTTGATTATCCATATATTCTATTTCATCTGTAAATCTCAAATATTCTTTAAATGTTGCCATTTTCTCTCCTTATTTAGAATTATTTAATTTAAGCATTTTAGCATATATACCGTTTAATTTAACTAAATCGTTATGATTTCCACTTTCTACAATCTCACCTTTATCTAATACAAATATTTTATCAACATTTCTAATAGTTGACAATCTATGTGCAATTATCAATGTAGTTCTATTTTTCTTAAGTATTTCTATACCATGTTGTATAATTTGTTCGGTTTTACTATCTACATTAGCTGTCGCTTCATCTAATATTAATATTTTAGGATTTTTAGCTAATGCTCTTGCAAAAGAAATTAATTGTTTTTCTCCAGTAGAAAAATTACTTCCATCTTGCATTACCAGACCATCTATACCTCTTTCATCAAGTAGATATTTTGCTCCTACCATTTCAATAGATTTTTCAGCAATTTCTTTATCACTTGATACATTATCACCTATAGTTCCCTCAAATAAGAAAGAATCTTGTAATACTATAGCAATATTTTCTCTTAATGTATATGTGTCTATATCTTTAATATCTAAACCTGATATCTCAATTTTACCTTTTTGATTTTTATAGAATTTAACTAATAAATTCATAATTGTAGATTTCCCACTACCTGTATGACCAACAAAGGCTACAGTATGATTTTCTTTAATTTCTAAATTAATATCTTTTAAAACATACTTATCATCATATGCAAAATATACATTTTCAAATTTAATATTACCATCTATTTTTTCAGGTTTAATTAAATTCTCTTCATCTTCTATATCTAATTTTAATAATTCAAAAATATTTTTAGCAGAACCTTTTGCTTTTGAATAAAGTGATAAATTAACCGTAAAATTACTTAATCCATTTACTATATTTGAAATATAGAAAATAAAGACCAGTGTATCTCCAGCCGTTATTAATCCTAAATTAAATGTTGCAGAATAAATATAGTAAAATATTATGGTTAGTTGTGTTAATTTTGTCAAAAAATCAAATATATTATGACTAATAATAGTTTCTAATAAAGTTAAAATACGATCACATTTATACCTTTTTTCAGCTGATTTTTCCCAATCTTTAAGTAACTCTTCTTGATTGTTAAATGCTGTAACTATTTCTAAATTTTGACACATTTCATTAGCTTTACCATTACAAATAGAATTATATTTTCTTAAATCACTTGAATAATTATATGTTAAATTCTTATTATATTTTTGTAATATTATTATAATAGGGATATATATTAATAAAAGTAAAGATAATCTCCAATTTATATACAGCATTACTGAATAAATTATAACCAATTGAAATAATACTACTAATATAGAAAGTAAAGTTTCAGTAAAAAAATTTCTAATAGCCTTTACATCAGATGTAATTTTAGAAAGCACTGAACCAGCTGGCATATCATCAAAATATTTAATAGGTAACCTTTGTACATGATTATATATTAAAATTTGTATATTAGTATATACAATATTGGCTGCCATTTGTAAAATTTTCTTTCTATATATTAAAGTTATTGCTTCAATTATTTTTAAAGTAACATATATTAATGCTATCATTCCTACAAAATAGAATATTTTGTTTACATCAAGTTTTTCTATTTTTTCATCAAAAGCAACTGCTATTAATTTTATAGCTACAACTTCTGAAATCATGCCTATTACTAATGCAATTAATCCTATAATATATTCTCTTTTAGCCTTTTTAGTAAATTTAAAAAATTCAAATAAATAGTTCTTATTTTTCATAAACCTCTACCTCCTCCTTATTTTGGTAGTCATATAGCTCTTTATACCATTTTGAAGAAAGTAATAATTCCTCATGAGTTCCTGTTTTTTCTATTTTACCCTCTGATAATATTATTATTTTATCAGCATTAATAACACTACTTATTCTATGTGAAACAATAATATTAGTTTTACCTTTTCTATTTTCATTTAACCTTTTAATAATATTTTTTTCTGTTTTAATATCTAATGCAGAAAGTGAATCATCAAATATTAATATTTCAGGGTTACTTATTATTGCCCTTGCTATAGATAATCTTTGTTTTTGTCCTCCAGATAGTGAAACTCCATTTTCTCCAACAAGAGTATCAACACCTTTTTTAAATCCTTTAATATCCTTATTTAAATCTGCTACTTCTAAAGCATATTCTAATCTTTCTTCAATTTTTCTGTCAAATAATATATTCTCTTTAATAGTTTTAGAAAAAATAAAATACTCTTGAGGAGAATAACCAAAATTTTCTCTTAAAGAAACCAAATTATATTCCTGAATTGGAACATTATCTATAAATATATTTTTACTATTTTCATAAAATCTTAATAATTGCTTTATTAATGTAGTTTTTCCACTTCCAGTTTTACCAACTATTCCTATAGTTTCACCTTTATTTATTACTAAATTAATATTTTTAAGTGTAGGTTTATCATCATATGAAAAAGAAAAATTTCTAAATTCTATTTTATCTGAAAATTTTAATTTTTTACCATTTTCATTAATTAAATTATCATCTTCTAAGTCAAGTATATCTTTTATTCTATCATATCCAAGTTTCATATCAAAACGGCTAATGAAATAACTTGCAAAAACAGTATATGGCCAAGGCATTAGGAACATTATAAGGGAAACTGATATTATTGTACCAAAAGTAATATTTCCATGAATATATTGATAATAGCCGTAAATTATTAAAGAAAAATATGAAAATCCTACAGCAAGTATATTAATTCCATGACTCCATATACTTCTAAGTGAATAATTTAAATGTGAAGTAGCATATTTTAAAATATTATTTTTAAATTCAGCTGATAATTTAGGCAACATATTATATGACCTAACTACTCTTACACCTTTAATACTTTCAAGTGTTTTATCAGAAATATCATCAAAATTTTTAGTCATTTCAACATAAAGATTGTCATATTTTTCTTTTTGCGAGATTATAATATACGTTGCTAATAAATATGGAACATTTATTAAAACCACAAATATTAAATCTATTTTAAATAATATGAATATAAAAATTATTAATACACCTAATACCCCTCTTGTAAAACAATACATCCCCCAGGAAAAATATCCAGCTACATATTCTTCCACATCTCCTGTAATTCTACTTAATATTTCTCCAACACTAAATTTTTTAAATATTTGAGGATTTTGTTTAAGTATTTTTTGTAATATAGTTTTTTGAATTTCATACACAGTTTCTGGATAGTTTATGAAAACATAGTATTCATAAACCCCTTGTATAATATAGTAGGCTATAGCCATTAAAATCATTAATAAAACTCTGTATTTTATTTCAGCTGTACTCATAGTTTTATTATTTACACCATCTACTATTTCCCCTAAATAATCTAATGGTAATATTGTAAATAACATTATTATAAAATTTAATATAGCGACAAAAAGTAATCGCCATTTTCTATCCCAAAGTAATTTATTTATCATATTTTATTCTCCCTTAATAAGTTGTACCTATACATACCAATTCCTGTTATTATTATAATTAAATATCCCATAATACTATATTTATCTGGAATTTCTCCTAAAAAAACTAATCCTAAAATTGAAGAAAATACTACTTGTGTATATTCAAATACTGAAATTTCTTTTGCTGGTGCTAAACTATATGCAAAAGTTATACCATATTGTCCCATGGCTCCAAAAATACCTATCCCAATTAAAAGTAATATAGTTCTTAAATCAAAAGTTGTCCTATTCATTATTACAAAAGGAAATAAAACTAGTATACTAAATAGTGAAAAATAGAAAATTATAAGTAAAGGTTTAATTTTTCCTCTTATAGTTAAAGCTCTAATACAAATATATGCAAATGATGCACAAAATGCACCTAATATTGCAAGTATATATCCAAATGAAAAACTAGAACTTATTGGTTTTACTATTAATATTACTCCAAAAAATGATACTAGTAATGCCAAAAATTGAATTTTTGTAAATTTTTCATTAAAGAAGAAAAATGAAAGTATTAGTACAATAAAAGAAGATAATTTTTGTATAGTAGTTGAATCTGCAAGTAATATGTATTTTAAAGTATAAAAATTAATCATAACCCCTAAAATACCAAAAACAGTTCTTGCAGTAAGTAATTTCCATTCACTTTTTTCTAATTTCAAACTAATTCCTTTTAATTTTATAAGCACATATGTAATTAATACTATTACTATATTTCTGTAAAATAGCTTACTTGCTACAGAAACATGTGGAAGCATTTTTACTATCAACTGCAATGTTGAAAAACCTATTGCTGATAGCAACACAAAAAATATACCTAAATAATATCTTTTCTTATTATCCATTTTATCTCCTCAATTTATATAATTATCTAAACAAACTCAACGAAAACTTCATTAGATAATAAAACACCTTTACTAGTAAGTTTTATTCTATCATCAAATTTTTCTATTAAACCTTTTTCTATCAATTTATCTATTTTATCATTAGGTGTATATTTTACACCTTTTATTAACATTCTTAATCCTAAAATATATTTTAAATTTTCAAGTTCTACTTCATCTACTATTTCTATACTTTTTTCATCTATAGGAATGATGTCCTGGTCTATTAATCTATAATATCTAGCTAAAGATTTAACCTTTGCAAATCTTTTTTGGTTATAAAAGCTAGTCGCATTTACACCTATTCCTATATATTCTGTATTATCCCAATATTTAATATTATGTTTACTTTCTCTTCCATTTTTGCAAAATGAAGATATTTCATAATGATTATATCCATTTCCAATAAGTCTTTCTTGTATTTTAAGGAACATATCTGCTTCTAAATCTTCATCTAGTGCTTTAAGTTCACCCTTTTCAAGCCTTTTTGTAAAATTAGTCCCCTCTTCCCATATAAGTGAATATATAGAAAGATGTTCAGGAGAAAGTTCTAAAAATTTATCTAAATCATTTTCAAGCATTTCCATATCTTGATTAGGTACTGAAAATATTAAATCAAGAGAAATATTATCAAAACCAGCAATTCTAGCATTTCTATATGTTTCTATAGCTTTTTTAGAACTATGATCCCTATTCATAAATTTAAGCATATCATCATTAAAACTTTGAAATCCTATACTCAATCTATTTATTCCTGCATTTTTAATATATTTAAGTTTTTCTAAATCCATATCACTAGGATTTAACTCTAAAGTTATTTCAGCATCATCAGTTTTTTTTAAATTATCTAATATTTTTTTTATTTGTTCTCCATTAAGTAAAGACGGAGTTCCTCCACCAAAATATATAGTATCAAATGTGTATTCTGGATACAATTTTATTTCTTTAATAAGATATTCTACATATCTTTCTATCTTATCATTCATGTTTATAAAGACATGGAAATCACAGTAGTGGCATCTCTTATTACAAAAAGGGACATGTATATATATTCCTGTTATATTTTTCATATTTCTCCAATATATAAAAATATACCATAATTTTCTACAAAAAACATACAAAATATTATGGTAATTTTTAAATTTTTCTCTATTTTTAATAATTTATTTATATAGTTTTTACTGTATTATTATACTCTTTTATCTTTTTTATGTCAAATGTTAGAATGAATTAAAAAACTATTGTATTAGTTTATTGGTATTGAATTTTGTTATAAAATAAGATATAATTTACATGTATATATAATTCAATTAAAACTTAAATTTGGAGGATAATATTTATGAAAAAATATATTTTAACATTAATAATCACACTATTATTTATCTTTTCATGTTCTAATAATGAAAAAGATAGTATAACTATTCTAAATTCAAAAGAAGAAATATTATATACTATCAATAATAAAGAGAAAATAGAATATATTTCTAAATTAATTGGTAACAGCACTAAAAATATGAAAGAAGATAATATTTTGAAACCTTTACCTAAAGATTCTGAAGTAAGTTATTATTATGACTTTAAACATACTAAATCTTTTGGAAGAACAACAAGCGTAAGATTTATTGTTTATAAGAATCATAATTACATAACTCTTAAAAATTTTATAAAAGATATTTCTTGGCAAATAAATGAAGAAGATTTTGAAAAATTAAATAATCCTGAAAAATTTAAAGAAAAATAAATATATCTAAATACAAAAAGGGATATAATTTGCAAAGCACACCTTAATCTCTATACAAGATTTTGTGCAATACATAATATCCCCTTTTTTAGTATATGTATTATATCAAATATTTAATGATAGCAAAACAATTAAATAACATATGAAATATACAATTCAATTTTAAAGAATTTGTCTTATAATAAATTAATGAAATTATTATAGAAATAGGTAAAAATAAAATAAAAATTTCTAAATTAAAAAATGAATGAGCAAATGCAAATAAAATTATTGAAACAATCAGAGCTAATTTACGATTTTCTAAATATGTGAAAATAATTTTCCTAAAAAATAATTCTTCTTCTATTGGAGAAAATACCACTATCTGTAATATCAACAGTAATTTATTAACTGATTTATAATAATTCATACGTTTATGAAAAATAATTGTTTGTTCTGTTGAGTTCAAAAAAAGACTTAAGCTTACTTCTAAAGCCAATGTTATTATTATAATACTAATAATTATCAATATACTTTTTAAATTTAATTTATAATATTCTTTATTATTTTTTGATAAATAAGTAAAGAAAGAAATTAAAATAGTTGTACCAATTAAATTAATAATAAAAAATAAATCTAATGTTATTAAATCTTTATTCACAAAAAGTTTTACTACCTTAAATAAAAATAAATTTAAATAATTAAAAAGAAAAAACAGTAATAAAATTTTAAATAAGTTTACAATTATTTTCATTTTACTATTCTCTGTAAGAAATTTCCATTTAATTTAATAGGACACTCTTTCTTTTCTTTATGAATTTCTTTTTCAGTTTCTTTTTTTTCAAATTCAATACCATTTGACTTCTCACTAAAATTAATAGTTGATAAAAAGAAAATAGAAAAAATAACAAATATTTTTTTCACAAAAACCTTCTTTCTTTTTGATAAAATTAAATTAATATATCAATATTTCATTTACCATTTTCATTTATTTTGTATTATTAAATTGGCATCCCTATAAGCCAAATTCTGTATTTGCTAATCATTTTTCTAGGCTTGTATTTACATACAAACTCAAGCGAATAACCAAAAGAAGGACGAGCAACCCTATACTCTTTTTTTACATTCTTGCTTCTGGTGGGGTTTACAAGCAAATATAGTCTCCTATATCTCTGGTAAGCTCTTACCTTACCCTTTCACCCTTACCTATACAGGCGGTTTACTTTCTGTTGCACTTTCCTTGAAATTACTTTCAGCAGTCGTTAACTGCCACCATTGCTCTATGAAGTTTGGACTTTCCTCAAGATAAATCTTGCGATTAGCTGGGATACCAATAGATATATTTTATAATAAAAAAATAAAAAAGGCAAGTATAAACTTACCTTATAGATATTCAAATACTTCTTTAGAATCAAATACAACAACATCAATTTCTTTATCTATTTCTTTTAATTTATTTTCAAAAAGTTCAACAACAATTTTTTCACTTCCATAATGATCTATATCTAAAAGATGTAAATTTTCTTCTCCCATATCAAGTGAAATATGGTGTTTTAAATCTCCTGTAATAAATAAATCTACCTTACCTCTAATTAAAGGTATAAAAGTATCACCTGCACCTGTAGTTATAGCGATTTTTTTAATCATTCTATTGTCCATTGCTCTACTTAATCTAACATTTTTTATTTGTAACTTATCTTTTATTGTGCATATAATATCTTCAATAGATTTTTTCTCTTTTAAATTAAATCTTCTTAATGATATTGGTTCACTTTCTAGCATTTCTCCCTCTAAATTAATCTTTTCTAATATATACTCATTCAATCCACCTTTTGATGAATCTACATTAGTATGGGCAGAATATACTGCTATATCATTTTTTATTACATCAATAATTTTAGAACCAATAACATTGTCTGCTAATATCTTTTTTTGACCTTTAAAAATAAATGGATGATGAGATATTATTAAATCAACTTTTTCATTAATCGCAAAGTCTACTGCTTCCCTTGTTATATCTAAACATAACATAACTTTATTTATTTTCTTTCTAATATCTCCAACAAGCAAACCAACATTATCCCATTCTTCAGCTAATTCTCTTGGAAATTGTTCTTCAAATTCTTTAATTAATTTAGATAAGCTTATCATTTATACCCTCCAAATCAGCCTGTATTCTTTCTAAATAATTTAATACATCCATATTAAATATTAAAGATAATTTTACTATACTTAAATTTACTAATTCTTGTATGCTTTCTTTATCTGTATCATTTTTTTTAGCAATATCTGATATAGATAGTTTTTCTCCATCTAATCCTAAATACATAGATAATACTGTTTCTTCTAAAAATGTTAATCTATTTGTATTTAAAGCTATTTCATATTTTCTTTTTATTCTTTCTGTTTCCTCTTTTATTTCATCATAACTTAATGAAAAATCTTGATTTTCAAAAACCTTAGATAATTCTTCATAATACTTTTTAGTAATTCCAACTCTATTTAATACATCATCTAATTTTTCTCCATCATTAACTTCACTAATAATTTTAATGTATAGTAATGATAAATATTCTTGTTCAGAATATATTGAAAGCTCATTATATTGATAACTTATTAAAGCTCTTCTAACAAAAAGTCTTATTATATTTTTTAAAAACTCTTTATCATATATTTTAGAAAATTTATCATAATATTCATTTTTAAATTTAATAACTGTAAGTAAAGCTTCTTGTTTTACATCATTAAATGAAAAATTAATTTTAGTGTTTTTTATACTTTCATGTATGGCTATTTTAACAAATTCATTTAAAATTTCATCTGAATAATCTTCTTCAAACTCATTATAATTTTTTAAATAATCTTCAATCTCTCCATCATTGAAGTATGTATTTTCTATATCTGCATAATTTAAATCATATGATTCATTTACATCATCTATATTATTTTTCAAACAATATATTATAGTTCCTAAAACATCTAAATCATTTATATCTTTTCTTATAAATATTGAGTTATAGTCAACTTTATTATTTTTTTCTATATCTGCAATTATTTTTGCTAATTTACTTTCCATTATTACCTCACATTAAAATTTTATACCTGCACTTAATCCACCTAATGTTCCTACTTTTTTATTTGAATCAAATCCTAAACCTAAATAAGCATTAAAATCTAAAGGTAGATATTTACTTTTTATTCCTACTCCCATACCATTTGTAAATACTGCTTTTTTCCCAAAATTTTTATATACAATTAAATCATTAAAGAAATATAGTTGTGAATCAAATAATTTAAAACTATCCAAATTAGTTTTAAAAACAAAAGCTAAATCTCCACCTTTAATACTATTATCTACTATTTTAGCATCATATATATTAATTTTATATTTATCCTTTAAAGGTATAGTTGCAAATTTCAGAAAAAATTCGTTATTAAGTTTAGCATTATTTGAAAGATCTACAGAACTATTAAGAGTACTTTCAAAAAATATATTATAGTCATTTGTTATAAATCTATTTTCATATTTTATATTTGTATTCAAATTAAGTTTTAATCCTGAAATTATTTTCATTTTGTAATTCATACCCATACTAACTGTAATCTTATGTGCATCTAAATATGAATACTTTAAACTAATATCTGGTTTAATAAAATATTCATATGACTTTATTTTATTGCTTAACGCATATTTCTGTGCTTCAGCTTTAATGAATAAACCATCTTTTTTATTTAATCCACCACTAAATAAATATTTTTCATTTCTTTTAAAATCAAATATTGTATATCCAAGATTAATATCAGCACTTATATCTCTAAAGTATATATTTGTTACAAAATTTATAACATCATTTTCCCTAAAATTACCCTTAATATATTCAATACTTGCAACACTTTCATTATTATCAAATCCTACAGATAATTTTACATCATCACTATTTTCATTAACTTCATCTATTGCTACACCTACACTCCCATTATTATCAATTACTGTTCTATAGTATAGGTTTATAATTTTTTGTTCTTTTAATAATTCTATTGTTTGAGCATCAACTAAAAAATCTACATCTCTTAGTATCTTCCCTATATATATGTCAGGTAAAGCCTTTAAAATACTATTCATATTATATTCATTAGAAACTAATTTAATATATTCTATTCTAGGATATACATATATTACATCTCCTAATCTTTCTGCATAGTATTTACCTGGATATTTCTTTTCTAAGTAATCATTTGGTTCTTTTTGTTTTTCTATTTTTTTAATTTCTGAATCACTTAAATATGTAATAAATCCTTTTACCTCTATCGAAAAAGTAATAGTAGATAAATATATAAATAATATTAATATATACTTTTTCATATTTTTCTCCTTTTTATACCTTTAGTATAAGTTTATCAAATTTATAGCTTTTTTGCTAGTCCTACTTGAATTAAAATAGAAAAAACTGTATAATAGTCTATAAAATTCATAAAGGAGTATTATAATGTTAAATCCAAAAATAATTACATCAATTTTTATGATAATAATTATTCTTTATTTAATATATTTTTTAACAAAAAAATACAAATTAACAAAAAAACAAATTATTATATTTTGGATATTAGTGCTATTTTGGTCTAGTGTTAGTATAATTAGAGCATACAGAAAGGCATATGCAATAGATCCTGTAGATATAGGAGGTTTAGGGCTTAATATTATAGTAGCAACACAAATTACAGCTGGGTATGGTCTTATTAGTTTTATACTTAGGCTTCCATTATTCTTTGTTAGTGATATGTTAAATAGAAAAAAAATATTTATACAACTGGGTATGATATTTATGATGATAGCATCTATTTCAGTATATTTAAAACCAAGTTATAATACACTGTATTTATCATCATTATCTATGGGAGCTTGTGCATCAATGCTTGCTATATTCAATGTTATTTTCTCTGAAACATTTGCAAAAGAACAAGCTACAGTTTCTACTTCTATACTTGCATCTGCACCATTACTTGCAGAATTTATAGCTGCACCTATACAATATATTGGAACATCAAATACTATTAAGAATTATTCATTACTTTGGTTAATTTCAACAATTATAGCTTTTATCACCTTATTATTAACAACTTTTATCGGAGATATAGAACATAAAAAAAGTCCGTTTTCAATTTTAAAAGTTAAAAAAGTTATTACTAATAAGGCTTTCATATATATTTGTATAATTGCATTCTTACAATCATTTGTAAAATTTGCAACTAGTGGTCCTAATATGATAGTGTATAATAAAAGTATAGGAATGCCTCCACTTTTATTAGCTTACAATGATGCTATGTTTGCATTACCTCAATTATGTGCAAGTGTGCTTGTTGGTACATATTTTATAAAAAAATATTCCATTGAAAGAATATTGCAATTTGGAATAATTTCAACTATAATGTTCCATATTTTTGCTCTTACGACAAATAATCCTAATTTAGTTTTCTTTTCATATGTGTTTAATGGATTTGGATATGGATTAATTTATACATCAATAATTTCAATTGCACTACAATATTTTGATAAAGAATATAGAAATATTAGCATGGGAATATTTCAAGCTTTCTTCTCTGCTGGAATATATTTTGGAGATAGTATACATAAATCTATATACTTACTATTACCAAAAGGAATATTTGATATAAATATAAATAAAACTATATTTTTAATTGCTATAGTTTCATCATTATTTACTATAACATTATGTCAAATTAGTATATTATTTAAAAACTTAAAAAGAGGGTGAAATTTCTACCCTCTTTTTAAGTCTATATGATTTAAACATAGATTTGACTTATATAAACAAATATTTAGTTAGATGCTTTAACTGGTGCACTTACTACACCTTCAAACACTTCATTTCTTGCACTATCTGTATATAGATTAGCACTTTTAACAGCTCTATTAACTGGTACAAGATTATATTTAAACATCAATGGTATTTCCACTGCTTGATCTAAGAAATATTTATGCCATTTTTTGTATGCCTCTGCCTTATAATTTGGATCTGCTAATCCCTTAGGATCTGAAATTGCAGCAAGTAATTTATCATTTTCTTCACTTACGAAACGAGTCATATTAAATGCAGCGTATCTTGAAGTTGATTGTGAAGGATCAAGTGATGTTCCTACTCCCCATGCAGCACCATACATATCTATATTATTATCATTTGCTTGTACTTTTTCATAGAATAATTGGAATTCAAGTAATCTTCCGTCTGTCAATTGAACGTCAACTCCAATTTCTTTCCAGTTTTGCAAATAAAATTGTGCTAATGGTTCTGCAATATCTCCTCCAGACATACTTGCATATTTAAGTGTTAATTTTTTACCATCTTTATCAACAAATCCATCTCCATCAGTATCTTCATACCCTGCTTGTTTTAATAATTCTTTTGCTTTTTCTGGGTTATATGGATATCCAACATTAGTTGAATCATAGAATTTTTTAAATATTGGTGGAGTTTGTCCATTAGCTCTACTTCTTAATCCATTATAGAAAGCTTTTGCTGCCTCATCTACATTTAGTGCATATGCTAGAGCTTTTCTTAAATTAATATCTTGAAGTGGAGTATCTCTATCCATTATATTCTCATTTTTTTCATTATCTCTATGACCTAAATTAAATCCTAAATATGAATAATAAAGATCTGGTATACCAATAATTGATAAATTATCTAAAACAGAATATTTATCATAAGCATCTCCAGGAGCATTTATATATTTATGATATTCCCCTTGTCTCATGCTTTCTACTACTAATTGTGGAGTAATAGTTTTAATTATTGCCTTTCCAACTTTAACTTTTCCTAAGTGATAATGTTCATTAGGCTCTAATTCTATTGCTTCTCCAGGTATTATATTTTTTACAACAAACTTACCATTTGAAAGAGGATTTTTTCTTATTTTATCAGAAGTTTCTAAATCTTTCATAGCTACATCTGATAAATAATGTTTTGGAAGTATTCCACTTGTAGATGATACTGCTCCTCCACCAGTAACTACTTTAGCATCATTTTCAAATAATTGTATATGTACTTCTGTATCAGAAATTTTAGTAACTCCTGAAATTTTATCAGCTTTACCCTCGTGATATTCTTTCATTCCAACTATTTTACCATGTTCTTTTTCATCGTATCTAATTCCTGTATAATCTTTATGTCCTAATACTTCTAAAGTATAAATATAGTCATCAGCACCCATAGGATGTCCATCAGACCATTTTAATCCTTCTTTAAATTTAACTATTACTTTCTTATTTTCTAAATCTAGTGATAATGTTGCCATACCACCTTCAATATCTAAAATTTCAAAATCCTCATTTGTCCAGAAAATTTCCTCAGTTATGTGTTTTAATAGTTCTGAATCATTACCATCATGATAATGTAGCTTTGAGAATACTCCTTTAAAAGGTGATGACATTACAAGTGCCACCTTATATTCTGCATTTTCATCTACAATTCCATCATTTTTATACTCCCTCGGAAAATTTAAACTAATTCCAGCATCATTTCCTGATTCAGATTTAGCTTTCCCCGGTCCACATGATACTAAAAGTCCTAGACTCGCAAGTGCTAAACTCGCAGATAATATTTTTTTCATAATTCTCCTCCTAAATATTTGTTTCATTTTTCTTCTAACTATTTTTATTATATCACCCTTTTTATCATTAAGCAAATATATATTATTTATTTTATACATATATTTAATTAATGATTGATGTAAGTTGTAAAAAAACTATCCTAAATTATAGTTAGGATAGTCATTAAATTTATATTATATCTATATTTTATTGTTATTCTGCTTTTGCAGGTAAAGTATTTACAATTTCTTCAATTACATTTGATCTCTTTGTATCTGTATATAAATTTGAATGTTTAACATTTTTATTTATAGGTGTTACCTTATATCTAAACATTATTGGTACTTCTATTGCTTGATCAACAAAGTATTTTTGCCATTCTTTATATGCTTTAACCTTGTAATTTAAATCAGAAAGTCCTTTAGGGTTTGAAATTTCTGCTAATAATCTATCGTTTTCTTCACTTGTGAAACGTGTAAAGTTAAACAGAGCATCTCTACCTTTTGATGATGAAGGATCTAAAGAAGTTCCTACGCTCCATGCTGCCATGTATATATCTATGTCATCTTCATTTACTTCTAATTTATCATAGAATAAGTTAGGGTCTATTAATCTTCCAGTAGTTAAAGTTACTTTAACTCCAATTTCTTTCCAGTATTGTAAAAATGCTTGTGTAATTGGTTCTAAAACATCTGATCCTGCCATAGATGCAAATTTTAACTCTAAGTTTTTACCATCTTTATCTACTATTCCATCATTATTAGTATCTTCATATCCAGCTTGTTTCAATAATTCTTTTGCTTTTTCTGGGTTATATGGATATCCCTCTAATGTTTCATCATAATATTTTTTAAATATTGGTGGAGTTTGCCCATTAGCTCTTTGTCTTAACCCGTTATAATAAGCAGTAGCAACTTCATCTATATTTAACGCATATGATAATGCTTTTCTTACATTAATATCTTGCAGAGGTGTATTTCTATCAGTTACATTTTCATTTTTAGTTTTATCAAAACGACCTAGGTTAAATCCTAAATATTGTAGATATAAGTCAGGTCTTCCTATTATAGTAATATTACTTAAATCCTTATATTTCTCATATGAATCTTGTGGTAATTCTAAATACTCAAAGAAATCTCCATTTTTTAAAGATTCAACAGCTAATTGTGGAGTTAATGTTTTTAAAATAAGTCTTTCAATTTTTGGTTTTCCTAAATGATAATATTCATTTGGCACTAATTCTACAGATTCTCCTGGAACAAGGTTTTTAATTACATATTTACCATTTCCTACAGGATTTTTTCTAATTTTATTTGAAAATTCTAATTCTTTAACAGGAATATCCATTAAATCATGTTTAGGTAATATATTCGATACTAACGGTCCTCCACCAGTAATTATTTTAGGTGTTATTTCAGTTACGTTAATTCTTAATTCTGTATCTGATATTTTTTCTAATCCTGATATCTTAGAAGCTTTCCCTTTATTATATTCTTCCATACCTTTTATGAAATAGTAATCTATTGGAGAAAATCTAACTCCTGTATAATCTGGATGAGCAACTACTTCATAAGTATAAATTAAATCATCAACACCCATAGGATGTCCATCTGACCATTTTAATCCCTCTTTAAATTTAATAATTATTTGTTTTTTTTCAGTATCTAATGATAAAGTAGAAATTCCACCTTCTACATTTAAAATTTCAAAATCTTCATCTTTCCATACTAATTCCTCATTTATTAATGAAATAATATGCCCATCTTGAGCATCTTGATAATGTAATGGTGAAAAAATACCTTTAAATGGACTAGATGCAACCATAGCAACAGTATATGTTCCACCTTCTATTGCTGGTGCTTCACTTGTATATTCTAATGGAAAATTCAAATCAATTTTCCCATTTTTTTCTGATCTTGAATTACCCGGTGAACAAGATAATAGCAATCCTAAAGAAGCTAATATTAAACTTGTTGACAATAATTTTTTCATTTTTCCTCCTAAATTTATATAATTATATCTATAATTATATCAAAAAACATACATTTTTACAAATTTTAAAGACTTTTTTATCTATCCTCAACTTTTTCATATATTTTTAATTATTTTCATAAAGATTTTCTACATCCATTCTAAGAATTTTATCTTTTATTAACCCTAAATTTTTATGTAAATATTTTTCAGAAAATTCTTTAGCAACTAAAATTATATTAATATCATTAACTATATCTAATAATTTTAATTCAGATATACCACTTTGCTTTATTCCAAATATTTCTCCAGTATCTCTTAATTTTAAATCTTCTTCTGCAATTTTAAATCCATCTAAGGTATTTTCCATAACTTGTAATCTTTTTTGAGATATTTCATTCTCTGTTTCAGATAAAAGAAAACAATATGAAGAATGTTCTCCTCTACCTACTCTTCCCCTTAATTGATGTAGAGAAGATAAACCAAATCTTTCTGAATTAAGAATAACTATTATACTTGAGTTTGGAACATTAACCCCTACTTCAACTACAGTAGTAGAAACTAAAATATCTATTCTTCCCTCTTTAAATTCATTCATTGTTTTTTCTTTTTCTTTAGACTTGATTTTTCCGTGTAATAATCCCACTGTATATTTAGGGAATTTCTCACAATATTTATCATATGTTTCAATAGCAGATGATACATTTAATTTATCGCTTTGTTCAATTAAAGGAGAAACAACATAAACTTGTCTTCCCTCTTTTATTTTTTTATCTATAAATTCATACATTGATTTTTCTTCTTTTTTATTCTTTATCCATTTAGTTTTGATAGGTTTTCTTCCTAAAGGCATAGTAGTTAATAAAGAAACATCTAAATCACCATATATAGTTAAAGCTAAAGATCTTGGTATAGGAGTTGCAGTCATAACTATAAGGTTTGAATATATTCCTTTATCCCTTATTTTATTTCTTTGGTCTACTCCAAATTTATGCTGCTCATCTATTATAATCAAACCAAGTTTATTAAACTTTAAGTTATCTTCTAACAATGAATGTGTTCCTATTAAAATGTTAATATTACCATTTTCAACATCTTTATATAATTCTTCTTTTTTCTTTCCTTTAGTAGAACCTGTAAGTAATTCTACACGAATATTTAATTTTTCAAATTCCTTTACTACTTCTAAATAATGTTGGGTTGCAAGTATTTCAGTAGGTGCCATTATTACACCTTGATAATTATTTTCAGCCATATAAAGTAATAAAATTAAGGATATTATAGTTTTCCCAGAACCTACATCTCCCTGTATTAATCTATTAATAACTTTACCATTATTTAATTCTTTATAAATATCAGCTATAATTTTTTTTTGATCCTTTGTTAATTCAAAAGAAAGTTCTGATACATACTTTTTTACTAAATCTTTATTATCATCTAAGAAATATAAATTAGAATTTTCAATATTTTCATTGTATCTATTTCTTAATATTTTCATTTCAAGTATAAGTGCTTCTTCAAAAAGTATTCTCCTCTTAGCTTCTTCATACATAATCTTATCCTTTGGAAAATGGATATTAACTATAGCTTCTACTCTACTTATCAGCTTATTCTCTATTATATATTTTCGTGGTAAGTTCTCTTCAAATAAAAATAAATATTTTTTAAGTACTTCTTCCACTATTTTTTTCATATTTTTTTGATCTATACCACTACTAAGTGAATAAACTGAATCAAGTTTATCTTCTTCATTTAAAGTAATATTTCTATTACTACTATTAATTTTACTATAACTTGGATTAATAATTTGTAAACTTCTACTTTTTTTAATCTTACCTGTTACTCTTAATTCCATTCCAACTTCTAATGACCTAGATACATATGGGGAATTAAACCAAACTAATTCTATTAATCCATCTCCATCGGTAAATAAAACTTTAATTATTTTTTTCTTACTAAAAAAAGCATTATTAATCATTAATACTCTTCCTTCAATAATTACGTTTTCTCCATCTATTAATGTTGATATAGGCTTATGCTTCGCCTTATTTTCATAAGTGCGTGGAAAAAAATACACTAAATCATAAAGACTATGTATTCCTAATTTTTTTAATGCTTTTATTTTAGATTTATTTTTATCATTTTTTAAAGTTTTAATATCAAATTCTTCAAGAGTATCATATATTCTTAAATACATAACTTATCCTTTACATATTTTCTAAAAATTCTCTTAATTTCTTGAAAGCACGACCTCTATGACTTACAGTATTTTTAAGTTCTGTCCCTACTTCAGCAAAATTCATTTTTAAATCTTTAGAATAAAAAATTGGATCATATCCATGACCTAAATTCCCCTTTAATTCATGAGATATACTTCCTTCTGTTTCTCCTCTAAATACATGAGTTTCTCCATTAGGAAAATAAAGAGTTATAACAGAAACAAATTTTGCAGTTCTAACTGTATTTTGTTTATCTACTAATTCAATCATTTTCCTACATCTATCATTATAATCTTCAAATTCATTAAACCATCTAGCTGTATGTACTCCTGGTTTACCATCTAAAGCTTCAATACATAGACCTGAATCATCTGCTATTGCAGGTAATCCTGATATATTACTTACTGTTTTTGCCTTAATTAATGAATTTTCTTCAAAAGTTAATCCATCTTCTATTATTTCTCCAATATTAAACTCTTTTTCAGAAAGTATATCAATATTTAAATCCTTAAACATAGATCTAAATTCTTCTAATTTCCCCTCATTTTTTGTAGCTAATACTATTTTCATTCATTCTCCTCATAATTTAGGCAATATAATACACGATTATATTCAAATCCTTTACTTATAAGCTTTCTAAAAAGTTTTTGCTTATCTAATTTTGAATTTTTTAAAATAAATTTTTTTATTAATTCTTCTTGATTTTCATTTAAATCTAATTCTGAAATTACTTCAGATATAATATCAATTGAAATTCCTTTTAAAATCAATTTAGACTTTAATTTATTAATTGAATAATTTGAATTAATATTTATATATCTTAATGCAAATTCTTTATCATCTAATAAATTTAATTCTTTTAATTTTTCTACTACATCATTAATAATAAAATAATTTTCTTTTCTATATTTCTCTTTTAATTTTTGTATTAATTCAAATACAGTTCTATCTTTTAATGTTATTATATATATAGCTTTTGACAGCATAGATTCGTAAATCAAATCATAATATATATCAGTAATATCCATTCCTTTAGTAAGCTTAAACATAGATTTAATATCTAAATTAATATCTATAATTTCACCATTACTAATATATACTTTATTTTTTAAAATATTTTCTATTATTTTCATTTTCTATTTTTTCTTGTTTCTCACAAATTCAGGGTCCTTAAGTTTTGACATAACTTCTTCTTCAATTTTAGAAAATAATTCCGGACTATTTGTTAATAAAGTTTCAACATTAACCTTACCTTGACCTAATTTTTCAGTTCCATAACTAAACCATGAACCACTTTTTTTGCATATATCAAATTCTAATGCTAAATCAAATACTTCCGTAATATGTGATATACCTTTTCCATATAAAATAGCAAATTTTGCTTCTTTATGTGGTGGTGCTACCTTATTTTTTGTAATTTTAGCTATAGTTTCTGTACCTATAACATCATCTCCTTGCTTAATAGACAAGGCTTTCTTTATTTCCATTCTCACACTAGAAAAGAATTTTAATGCTCTACCTCCAGAAGTTGTTGTTTGTACTCCAGGAGTAAATGAAAATCCACCAATTTTTTCTCTAATTTGATTAATAAATATCATAACTGTGTCTGATTTAGAAATACTTGATGTTAGCTTTCTTAAAGCTTTAGACATTAATCTTGCTTGAAGCCCCATTTGTTGATCAGACATTTCCCCTTCAATCTCAGCCTTTGGTACAAGTGCTGCAACTGAATCCACTACAACAACATCTACTGCACCACTTCTTACTAATGTATCTGCAATATCTAATGCCTGTTCTCCAGTATCAGGTTGTGAAATTAAAAGTTCGTCAACATCAACACCTAAAGCCTTTGCATATACAGGATCAAGTGCATGTTCTGCATCTATAAATGCAGCAAGTCCACCATTTTTTTGTGCTTCTGCAATAATATGAAGTGCTATAGTTGTTTTACCTGAAGATTCAGCACCATATACTTCTATTATTCTTCCTCTAGGTACACCCCCTATTCCCAATGCTAAGTCAATATTAATACTTCCTGTTGATATAACCTTAACGTCCATTTTTTTATTTTCACCAAGTTTCATTATAGATCCTTCACCATATTCTTTAGTAATCTGATCTAATGCAACTTTTAATCCTTTTAATTTATCGTCAGTCATTGCAACATTTTCTTTTTTAGCCATGAGTTCCCCCTTATTTTAATAATTTATTAATTAATTATATCATTTTTAGTTTTTAATGTCAATATATTTGTTATATTTTTATTACACAGAAGATAATAAAAAAAGTTTGGCAACTAC
>NZ_LKKW01000022.1 GCF_001891165.1 Streptobacillus ratti
TGCATTATTATTTATCTTTATTGCATATTCTACTGCTCTTTGTCTCATTCTTAATTCTTCTGTTATTATTCTATTGCTTTTTTTTACTTTCTTTGTTATACTTTTCATTGAAAGGTTTCTCCTTAATTTGGTGTCCTAATCTTATTATAGCAGAAACCTTTCTTTTTTTATTTTTTTTGTTACATATGTATTATCTCACAACAAAATGTTTTCTAAATTATATTTTGTTAATATATAGAAAAAAGCCGTTGGTTAGACGGCCTTAAAAAGGAGTTATGAAGAAAAAGTTCTTATCTTTTTCTTTTGGTATGTTTTGATTATATACTATTAAACTTTGAATTATTCAGTGCAAAAACTTAGTGTTTCATTAGATGATTAAATTTCTAATTTTAAAACTCCACCATTTTCTATAATCACTGCTGGTTCATCTAACTTTTTACCGTTATGTTCTAGTATAGACATAATAGAACCATGTGCTACAACTAAGATAGTTGAATTTTCTCCATAAATTTTTTTTATTTCCTCAAGCTTATTTAAAGCTCTTGTTTTAACATCTTTAACACTTTCAAACCCCTCAAAAAAATCTGATGGAATAAAATCTTCTGAATATGTCTTATACTTTCTCCATAAATCTGCATACTTATTTTTCAATACTTCTATAGGTTGCCCCTCTAATACACCGAAACCAACTTCTCTAAATTCTGCATGTTCATTTCCATGGTTTTCTATTCCAAGTATTTCTAATATTCTTCTTTTAGTTTCAACGGCTCTTCCTAAATCACTACTGCAAACATAGTCAAAATGTATTCCTTTTAATTTTTCAGATGCTTTTTCTGGAGATTTATCATCAGGTAATAATGGCGAATCTTCCCAACCTTGTATTCTTTCTTCAAGATTCCATTCTGTTTTCCCATGTCTTACTAAATATACTATCATTTTTACCTCCAAAACTTTTAATTACTACTATTTTAACATAATATATCCCCCTTTACAAGTTTAGACAAATTTGTTAAAATGAAAAGAGAAAAGAGGTATACAATATGTTAATTTTAGCTATTGAAAGTTCTTGTGATGAAACTTCTGTTGCCGTATTAAAAGACGGTAAAAAAGTGTTAAGCAATGTTATTGCAAGTCAAATAGATATACATAAGGAATATGGTGGAGTTGTTCCAGAAATTGCATCAAGACATCATATAGAAAATATATTAACTGTTTACGATAAAGCACTTAAAGAAGCTAATTGTAAAATAAGTGATATTTCATACATAGCCGTTACCAACACACCTGGACTTATAGGGTCTCTTTTAGTTGGATTGATGTTTGCAAAAGGTTTAAGTTTGTCAAATAATATACCATTAATACCTGTAAATCACATTGATGGACATATTTTTTCAACTTTTATAGACCATGAACCAAAACTTCCTATGCTAACTTTAGTTGCATCAGGGGGACATACATCACTATATTTAATTGACGAAAACAAAGATTTAACTTTACTTGGAGAAACTCTTGATGATGCCATAGGAGAAGCTTATGATAAGGTCGCAAGAATATTAGGGCTTGAATATCCTGGTGGACCACTACTTGAAAAATTGGCAATTATGGGTCATAATAGTTTTGAGATACCAACTCCAAAAGTTTCAGAATATGATTTTAGTTTTAGTGGTATAAAGACATTTATTACCAATTATGTAAATAGAAAAAAAATGAAAGGTGAAGATTTTAATAAAGAAGATCTTGCAAAAACTTTTCAAGATAAGATTATAGAAGTTTTAATAGATAAGTTATCAAAGGCAAGTAAAGAAAAGGATATTAAAACTATATCTGTAGTTGGAGGAGTTTCAGCAAATAAGGCGATACGTAAAGCTATTATTGATTCTGAACATTTCAAAAATATAGACATAATATTTCCTAAATTTGAATATTGTACTGATAATGCTGCAATGATAGCCTCTGCATGTTATCATAAAAATTTAAGAGAAGAAAATATGTTTATTGATGCAATAGACACAAAAAGAAAAAAACAAGGAGGATTATAGATGGGTAATATCTTTATAATATTATTAATCTTTTTAATATTAATATATATCAAAATTAAAAAGACTAAAGCTAAAGATACAGAAGTTGTAGCAAAAAATAAGAATGGTGAGGTTAATGACATGGAAAAAGTAGAAGTAATAGACTTAGAAAATTCAGAACTTAGCATCAGGGAAATATTAAAACTTAAAAAGAATAAAATTGGAAGTTATAGAAACTATCCCAATCAAAGCTCATTAAGACAGATTTATAGAAAAAAGCCAAAATATTTAAATAGTAAATATACTTTTAGTGAAAATAATCATGATGAAGATAAATTAAAAGTTGAAATGTCTAAATATTTAATATTTGAACAACAAGAAGAAAAATATTTTAATAAAAGACCTCTTCCAGAACAATACCATAATAACGAGATAGTATTAATACCTAAAAATACAGACACTTTATTTACATATTGGGAAATTAGAGAAGATTTTTATTATAACCTAAGTAATAGTGCTAGATTAATTAATGAAAATCCTATTATAGTGCTTAAAAGCATAGACGGTGAAGAAAAAGTAAAAATACAAACTCATTCAAGAAATGGAAGTATGTATATTAATAATGTAGATTCTAATCAAGAATACATAGTTTATTTAGGATATTTAGATGAATTTGATAATTTCATAGAAGTTGCACATTCAACAGAAGCAAATGTTCCTAATCCATTACCATCTGAAAACTTTGATGTAAAATGGGGTATATCTGAAATAGAAAATATAAATGGATATCAAGTTATATCTTTTAGAAACGTTGATAAGAATAACATATCTTCTTATTTAGGATATCAACAAGAAGTTTTAGATAAAGAATTATTATCAGATGAAGAAATACAATCATTAGTAAGAGGAGAAAATGAATCTAGTCTATTAAATGGTTCTTCTTTCCAAGGATCTTCAAGAATTATATAAAAATAAAAAGGGGTATTACAAAAATGTATGCCCCTTTTAATATTAATTAAAATTTCCAAAATTATATTTAAAAAGTATAACCTAATTCTAATCCTGTTATAATTCTATCTTCATAACCACCAAATAAAGCAAGATTATATTTATCTAATAACTTAACTCCCACTAATCCTTTAGATGTTGCTGCAACATTTGCTTCTACGCTTTTGTCAATACCATCAACCTGTTTAATAAATACTCCTACTCCTAATTCCATTCCACTATAAACTTTAATGTTTCTAGCTACAGAATAATTAACCTCTCCCTTAAGAACTAGATTAACAGACCCTCTTCCTTGAGTTGTATTAAAATTTGGAATATTAGAAGCACCTCCTGTTAAATAAACTTTTGGTCCAACTGTAAAATCTACTTTTTTAGACATCTCATATTTATATTCTGCCATTACACCTATTGAAAAAATTCCTCCATGCCCAGTATTGCTATTATTACCACCAGTAATTTTTTTATGTTCAAAAGCATAATAAACAGCTCCCTCAAGTCTATATCTTTCATCTGCATTATGTGTAAAACTCGATAACCCTATAAGCATTAAAGATATTAATAAAATTCTTTTCATTTTCACTCCTTAATTAATTACTATTTTATTCTAATTAAAATGTATATCCTACTTCTAGTCCAAGTAATCCTTTAACATTTCCTGTATAGATTCCTATGTTATACTTATCTCTTATCTTAATACCTGTAGATATTTTACCTATAGTGGCTACATTAAACCCATCTCCAGACTTACCCTGAACTTTTAAATAACTAATCCCTGTTCCTATCTCTACTCCACTATATATTTTAAGATTTTCTTTTAACTTATAGTTAAGATTAGCTTCCATTCCTAAAATTAAACTAGATCTAACTTCAAAGTTTGTTTGAGTTTTAATAATTGAAACATTTGTAGTAATCTTAGGTCCAAAAGTAATATCAAATTTTGTACTCATCTGAGCTTTCCATTCTGGTAATACTGCTACAGATACTGAGGTCAATTCTGAACCTGTTGATTCTTTAGTTATAAGAGTACCTAAAGCTCCCTCCACCCTATATCTTGGTCCAGTTATTTTAATTACTTTTTTATTATTAGAGATTGTAGTAGAAATCCCATTTACCTTTTGTTTTGAATTGTTTTCTTTACTTGAAAATGAAATTAATCCAGTAAAAAATATTATTGATAATAGTATCTTTTTCATATCTTATTCCTTTCTTTTAAAAAGTGTATCCAGCTTCTACTCCCAATACTCCTTTAATAACTCCTGTATAAAGTGCAAAATTAAATTTTTCATTTACTTTTATTCCTAGTCCAAGCTTACTTATTGATGTAAGTTCGCCTTGTATATGAGGGTCTCCAGTAATTATAGGACCTTGAAATCCTACACCTAATCCTGCTTCTATAGAACTATATATTTTAAGGTTTTCTTTTACTTTATAGTTAAAATCAATTTCTCCACCTAAAATCACACTAGATCTTACTGTTGTTTGAGCATTAATATTAAATGCAACATTTAATGTCCCCTTAGGTCCAAATGTGATATCAAACTTTTCATTAATATCTGCTTTCCATTCTGGAAATACTGAAATAGAACTTGAAACAACTTTAGGTGATCTAAAAATTTTTTTATCTCTTAAATTCATAGCTCCTACTGCCATTTCTAATCTGTATCTTGGTCCACTAATGTTAGATGCAGATACGCTTATACTTATAATTGATAATGCTAATAATAACTTTTTCATTTATTATTCTCCTATTTTTTTATTTTCAATCTATTATACCCCCCCCCCGATATCTTTTGTCAATACATTAACTTTGTCAATACTAAAAAAGACCAACTTTTATTTAATAGTTGATCTCTATTTTATATTAATTTACTTAATAAATTCTTTTATTTCATTTACACTATCTATAGCATTATCGCTATAACCTATTTTGTCTATAAAGGCATGAACTTCTCCTGCATATCTTATTCCTATTGAATTTACACCATTTTCCTTAAGTCTTTTATGAAAATATTCTGCTTCTAATCTTAAATAATCATATTCTGATGTAAACATTAATGTTCTAGGAAATTGTTTAAGTAAACTATCTGGTGCATTAATTTGAGAAATATAGTAATTTCCCTTAGTTTCATTAGTTTTAATATATGTATCTTTAACAAATAAGATGATGTCTCTTAATTCAGTTATTAATGATTTTATTAAAGGAGCATCAATATTTGTATTATCTATATCATATTCTTTCATGTCCCATATAAAGTCATCTCTACAGTTATCTTCTAAGTCTATAAGTAAAAAAGGATAATAAAGTATTAGTCCATCAGTTATCTTAGTTTTTTCTTCTATATCTTTAATACATACTGAACATGCAAGTCCTCCACCTGCACTATCTCCACTTAAGTAAATATTTTTATATTTATTATCAAAATATTTAAGTATAGCATATCCCTCATTTATAGCTGTAGGATATGGAAATTCTGGTGCTAATGAATAATCAACAGAAACTACAGTTGTACCTGTTTGTTCTGCTATATATTTACAACTATTATGAACTATGTCTGTTGAACCTCCAAAATATGCTCCACCATGGAAATATATTATTAATTTATCTATATTTTCTAAATTTTTTGAATATTTTACTATTCTAATACCATTTACCTTTTCAATGTCTATTTTAATATTAGTAGTCGTGATATCTGTATTAAGAATACAAGCTGCTGCTCTCATTTTTTCAATATTTGAAGAAAATTCTCTTGATTTTATTTTTTCTACTTCTTTAAGTCTTAATTCTTCTATAAATTTTACTTGAGGAGAAAGACTCCCTATTTTATATTCATCTATCTTAGGTCTTCTTATATCCATAATTCTTTCTAATCCCACTTTCTATATTATTTAATAAATTCCCTTATTTCATTTACACTATCTATAACATTATTATTATACCCTATTTTAGTAATAAAGGCATGAACTTCTCCTGCATATCTTATTCCTATTGATTTCACACCATTTTCCTTAAGTCTTTTATGGAAATATTCTGCTTCTAATCTTAAATAATCATATTCTGCTGTGAAAATTAATGTTTTAGGAAATTGTTTAAGTAAACTATCTGGTGCATTAATTTGAGAAATATAGTAATTATCTTTCGTTTCATTAGTTTTAACATACATTTCCTTAATAAATGGCATTATATCTTTTAAATACATTATTGTAATTAATGCTTCTGTATTTTTTTCATCTACATGATATTCTTTAATATCCCAAACAAAGTCATCTCTACAATTATCATTTAAATCTATAAGTAAAACTGGGTAATAAAGGATTAAACCTTTTGATATCTTACTCTCTTTTTCTATATCTTTAATACATACAGAACATGCAAGTCCTCCACCTGCACTATCTCCACATAAATAAATATCTTCATATTTATTTTCAAAATATTTAAGTATAGTATAACCCTCGTTTATAGCTGTAGGATATGGAAATTCTGGTGCTAGTGAATACTCAACTGAAATTACAGTAGCATTTGTTTGCTCAGCTATATATCTACAACTATTATGAACTAAATCAGTAGACCCTCCAAAATATGCTCCACCATGGAAGTATATTATTAATTTTTTCATATCTTCTGATTCTCTTGAATATTTAACTACTTTTATACCATTTATATTTTCTACATCATTTTTAATATTTGTAGAAGTAATATCAATATTTGGTGCCCACATTTCATCTCTTAATTTTTCAAGCCTTGAAGAAAATTTTTTTATTTCTCTTTTTTTAGATTCTTTAATTCTTAATTCATTTATATACTTTACTTCAGGAGAAAAATTTCCCTCTATATATTCTTCTGATTTAGGTTTTCTTATATCCATTTATATCCCTCACTTTTAAAATATTAGTATATTAATGCAAAAATTAAGGATTTACAGGTGTAAATCCTTAATATCTTATTATCTATGTAACTCATATGCTCTTGACATTCTTTTAATATCATTTATTACAAAATCTGCAAGTTCTGAAAAAGTCTTATCCATACCAGAAACTAATTCTCCAGTTTCAAATTTTTCAGCTATTTGTTCTTTTAAACTATCTAAATCATTTTTATATAATAAATCTATTAATACATTTAAATATTCTGGCATATCAAGAATTTCTCCTTTATAATTAGAGAATGTTATTTTTTTATTCTCTTCAAAATAGTATTTTAAATAATTTAAATTCATAGTTCCAATTTGATTTTCTGTAATAGTTCCTCTTTCATACACATCATAATCTATATTTTCCCTATATATTAATCCATATATTCTATAGTATTCATCTCTACCAAATTTTTCAATTAATTCCTTAATTTTAAAATTTTTAGGATAATTTTCTGTTAAAAAATTTAATAATTCTCCATTTTGTTCGCCAATTTCTATGTCTCCATATTTCCATTTTTCATCTTCAAAAGTATACGTTCCTCTAACATATATCTCATCTAACTTTTCTAATAATATTTCATCTGTTAAATTAATTTTATCAGAATTTTCTCTATGTGTTATAATACTAGTTCTAAATTGTGTATTTCTTAAAAAATCATAATATTGTTCTTTTGCTATCCTATTTTCACCACATTCATTATTGATTGCATTTTTAATTTCTTGACTAAAATTAGGATAAGAATTAGACATACTACTATCTACAACATGAATTAAATCATATTTCCCTAACATTTTATAAAATTCATAAAAATACATAGGATCATTATATTTTTCAAAATATTCGTGGTATAAATAGTGAGAATCTTTATCTAATACATTTTCTAAAACTGACTTCATATTTTCATCAACTATAGAATTATTTAAATAAAATCTAATCGCACTTTTACCTATTTCAACCTTATCTTGGTCATTTACATTTACTAATCTATCATTTAAATTTTCAATACTAAATAGCATTAAATCTCTAGCAATATCTATTCTCTTCCAACCCGGATATGTGTTATATGAAATAACTGCTACACCATTTTCTGTCAAACTTGATTTAACAACTTTTAATATAGCTTCCTTTACTTCATCGGGTACCCAAGAAAATACTCCATGACAAATTATGTAATCAAACTTTCCAAACTCATTATTATATTCTAAAATATTTTTATGATAAAGTTTAATATTTTTAAGTCCTATTTTTTCTATTATTTCATTTCCCTCATCAATTTGTACTTTAGATAAATCTAATCCAATAATTTCTGAATCAGGATTTGAAATAGCTATGGGAATAATATTTCCACCAAAAGAGCAACCTATTTCTAAAACTTTCATTTTATTTAAATCAGTAGTTTCAAAACTTAACATTTTCATTATAGTTTTTAAATATAATGGTTGGCATTTTTTAAAACTTTTGGATATATATGGAATAGAATCGTATGATTTTTCTAACTCTTTTATGTCATTCATAATAACCTCTAATCTATACTATATAAAATGTCTAGTACTTCTTTTTCAAATACAGTTAATTTTTCTAATGATTTTTCTTCAACTAAATCTTTTACATAAACATATAGTTTGATTTTAGGTTCAGTTCCAGATGGTCTTAAAGTATACCAACTTCCATCATCGTATAAGAATTTAATAGCATCTGTTGGCTCAATTTCACATGGTGATATTTCTCCAGTTTCAACATCAAATACTGTTTGTGCTTTATAGTCTGTTATTTCTTTAAGTTTAGCATCACCTATAGTTCTTGGGAATATTTCTCTAAACTTAATCATCATTCTTTTAATTCTTAATGCTCCCTCCATACCCTCAAGTACTACTGAAACACCTTTTTCTTTATAGTATCCAAACTCTTCAAATAGTTCATTTAAAACATCTATTAAAGTCTTACCATGTTTTTTATAGTATGCTGCCATTTCTGTTAGCATAAGTGCAGATGAAACACCATCTTTATCTCTTAAGAATGTCCCTATATTATATCCTATACTTTCTTCATAACCGAAGATATAGTTTTTTTCTTTACTTTCTTCATACATATTAGCTATAGCACATATATTTTTAAATCCTGTAAGTACATTAATCATTTCTATTCCATATTTGTTAGCTACTGCTGTTCCCATTTCTCCTGTAACTATAGATTTAACTATTACTGGATTTTTAGGGAAAATATTTTTTTCTTTCATAGTTGATACTATGTAGTTGATTAATAATACTCCTGTTTGGTTACCATTTAAAGCAACTATTTTACCATTGTGCATAACCTCAACTGCTAATCTATCACAGTCTGGATCTGTTGCAATTAATATATCTGCATTTTTTTCAAAAGCTAATTTTTCTGAATATTCAAAAGCAGCTAAATCTTCTGGGTTAGGATAAACTAATGTAGGGAAAGTTCCATCAGGCATTTCTTGTTCTTTAACTACATAAACATTTTCATATCCTTTTCTTTCTAAAACTGTTCTTACAGGAATATTTCCAGCTCCATTTAATGGTGTATATACTAACTTAATATTCATATCTAACTCATCATTAGATCTTAAAGATGTATTCATAACTTCACTATAGAACGCCTCATCAATTTCTTTCCCTATAATTACTAATAAGCCTTTTTCTATAGCTTCTTCTTTAGTTAAAGTTATATACTTACCAAAAATATCTAATTTAGAAATTTCTTCAAACACTGCATCAGATATTACTGATTTAATTTGAGAACCCTCTTCCCAATATACTTTATATCCATTATAGTTTTTAGGATTATGACTAGCCGTAATATTTACACCTGATATTGTTTTATAATATCTAATAGCATATGAAAGTTCTGGTGTAGGTCTTAAGCTTTCAAATAAATATGCACGTATACCATTACTAGCCATTACTAAAGATGCGATAAGTGCAAATTCTGGAGAAAATATTCTACAGTCATGTGCAAAAGCCACTCCTCTATCCATAGCTTCTTGTCCTTCTTTTTTTATAACATTAGCTAAGGCTTGAGTTGCACGTGCTATTACATATTCATTCATTCTATTAGTTCCTGCACCTAATTTCCCTCTTAGTCCAGCTGTACCAAATTCTAATTCTTGGTAAAATCTATCTTCTATGTCTTTTTCATCATTTGCAATTGATTCTAACTCATTTCTTAAATCTGAATCTAAATTTTCATTGCTTAACCATTTATTATATTTATCCATATAATTCATATTACTATTACTCCTTTTTATTATAAATAATTTGCTGGGTTTACATAATTTACGCCTTTTCTTACTTCAAAGTATAAGTTAGGTTCTTTAGTTATACTATCTCTACCTAAAGTTCCTATAGTTTGACCCTTACTTACTTTAGCTCCACTTGCAACTCTTACTGAAGAAAGATTACCATAAACTGTTATAAAGTCTCCATGGTCTATCATAATTACTGCCCCTAGCCCTTTAAGTGAACCAGAATATAGGACAACTCCACTATCAGAGGCTTTAACTGCTTGACCTAAACTTCCACGTATTTCTATACCTTTACTTGTAATACCTTTAGTCTTTTCTTGACCATATGCAACTACTATACTTCCATTAATTGGCATAATAAATTTACCTGTACCTTTAGGAACTACAACTTCTTTAATTTGTTCTGTTTTCCCTTTATTATCACCACTAGGCTTATTTTTCTTATCAGTTTCTGCTTTCTTTCTAGCATCTTCTTCTCTTTTTTTAGCTGCTGCAATTATTGCATTAATTTGTTGTTCTAATTTTTTCTTTTCTGCTATTAAACTAGAGTTAGTTCTTTCTATCTTCTTATTTTCATTTTTTAAACTATCTTGAAGAATTTGTAAATTTTTAACGGCTTTATCTTTATTAAGCTTAGCTTTTCTTAATTCTGCCCTCTTATTTTCAAGTTCTAATTTCTTTTTCTCTACTTTTTTAGCTTCTTGTTGTGTTTTATTCTTTAATATTTCTTCATTTTTCTTATGAATTTCTTCTTGTTGCTTATACTTTTCAATTTTCTTAATATTATTTTGCCCTTGTTCTAATACTTTTATTAAATCATTAGTTTTTTTTGCAGACTCTGAGGAAAATGTATTTTTTTGAAACACTTTAGCATTATACACTTTATTCCATGTATTAATCTTATTTGAATAATCTGTTTTCCCCTCATTAATTTTTTTGCTACTTTCTTCAATCTTTCTTATACTTAACTTAATTTCTTTCTCACTTTTACCTATTTCTTTAAGTAAAGCTATATATTCATTTTGAATAACACTGTATTCTCTTTGTAATTTAGAAATTAAAGTATCTAATTCCTGTATTTCTTTTTTTATAGCTGTTTCATCTTTTTTAGCATTATTTATTTTACTATTATTATTATTTATCTTATTTGTATTATCTTTTACCTGTTTATCAATTTGATTTATTCTATTCTTATTCTTATCAAGATTATTTCCAAAAGATGCTAAAGATAAAAGTGAAAGAAAAAGTACAATCTTTTTCTTCATATTATTGCTCCTCTCTTAAATCTTGAAAATCTTCCTCTATTTCTTCCTTAATTTCTTCTACTGCCTGATTTTTACATTCTTCATTTTTATTTTTTTCATAATATTTAATATTGTAATATCTATTTAAGAATAAATAGTTAATAACAAATACTAATGCTATTGTAATTAATAAAACTACTAATAAGAAATTAGTTTCTTTTCCTAAAGTACTAAATCCTTGTACAGCTGTAGTTCCTTTAGCTTTTTCTATTAATCCTACTATAGCTCCTCTAATTTGAACATATATGAAATAGCTAAACCCACCAGAAATTAATACTGCTAATACTGATTCTAAAAAGAATGTAGTTTTAATAAATTCTTTAGATTTACCCTCTAATAGACTTTCATATATTTCTCTTTTTCTTGTTTTAACTGTAAGTCCAACTATATTAAATATTATCATTACAGAGAAAATAATTAAGAAAATTATTGCATATTTAATAAAATAGTCTAAAGCTGAACTAAACATTACTGTTTGATTGACAACCTTTGCTCTTAAATCTATGCTTGATACTTCACTTAATTCACTTAATTTAGTATTTAATTCATCTATATTAACATCTCTTTTTAAATGCACAAAGAAAGCATCTTCTAAAGGATTAGGTTCTGAACTTAAATCTACATTTAATTCTTTTTCTAAAGATTTTAATGCAACATCTTTAGATACAAATCTTAATGAACTAACTCCATCTAAATTTAAAACTTTTTCTTGTAAAGATTTCTTTTCCTCATCATTTAAATCGTTGATATATAGGATAACTTGGTTTGCTTGTTCTTCTTTTAATCTGTATAAATCAGCATTTAATGCTCCAAATACAAAAATATTTATTAATGTAAAAATTAGTATAAATGTTGTAACTGCTGAAAAAAATGCTCCTTTTTCAGCTTTAATATTTTCTTTAACCCCACCAAATAATTTACCTGTCATTTTTTCCTCCTACTTAAATATTTTCAAGAACTAATTCCACTATTCTTTCAGCTCTTAAACGATATTTGTCTAGCATTACATTTCCATCGGCACTTTGTCCAAACATATCATTAATACCGTGTTTAATTACTTTAGTTGGATGATTTTCAGAAAGGTATTCACTTACAGCCCCTCCAAGTCCACCTACTATTGAATGCTCTTCTGAAGTAATGATAAACTTACATTCTTTTGCTGATTTTAAAACAGTTTCTTCATCTAAAGGTTTAATAGTAGACATATTAATTACTCTAGCACTTATTCCTTTTTCTTTTAATATTTTTTCTGCTTTTAAAGCCTCATTAACTAATAGTCCTGTTGCAATAATTGCAACATCTGTTCCCTCTGTTAATGTAGTTGCTTTACCTATTTTAAATTCATATTCATCAGTATATATATCTGCAACTGGTAATCTTCCAAGTCTTACGTATACAGGCCCTTGATACTCAGCTGCTGCAAATATCATTTTTTCTGTTTCTGTAGCATCTGCTGGTTGTAAAACTACCATACCTGGAATTACTCTCATTAATGCTATATCTTCTATTGATTGATGTGATCCACCATCTTCTCCTAAAGAAATTCCTGCATGTGTTGGACATATCTTAACATTTAATTTAGGATATGCTACTGAGTTTCTTATTTGATCATAAGCTCTTCCAGCTGCGAAAATTGCAAATGTTGATGCAAAAGGTATTTTACCAGTAGTTGCTAACCCTGCTGCTGTTCCTATCATATTTGCTTCTGCTATTCCTAAATTAATATGTCTTTCAGGAAATTCTTGATTGAAAAATGTAGTCATAGTAGATTTTGATAAATCGGCCTCTAAAACTACAACATCTTTATTTAATTTACCTAATTTAACTAACGCTTCTCCGTATGCTTGTCTTGTTGCTTTCATTTTTTCCTCCTACTTTAACTCTTCTAAAGCTTTATTTAATTCTTCAAGATTTGGTGCTTTACCATGCCAACCAGCATTATTTTCCATAAATGAAACTCCCTTACCTTTTGAAGTTTTAGCAATAATTACTGTTGGTTTTCCTTTAACTTCTTTTGCTTCTTTTAAAGCTGCTCTAATTTCATCAAAGCAGTGTCCATTAATTTCTATTACATGCCAATTAAATGCTCTATATTTATCTGCAATAGGTGTTATTGGCATAACATCTGATACCTTACCATCTATTTGTAAGTCATTGTAATCTAAAAATGCAACTAAGTTATCAAGTTTAAAATGAGCTGATGACATAAATGCTTCCCATATTTGTCCCTCTTGCATTTCTCCGTCTCCTAATATAGCGTAAACTCTATAATCTTCTCCAGAGATTTTAGCTGAAATTGCCATACCTTGTGCTGCTGATAATCCTTGTCCTAATGAACCAGTAGACATATCAATTCCTTGTAATTTTTTTAAATCTGGATGCCCTTGTAAAGGTGAACCAAATTTTCTAAGTTCTGTTACTAAACTCTTATCAATATATCCTCTTTCCATTAAAGTTGCATAAAGTGCTGGTACTGCATGACCTTTACTTAATACTAATCTATCTCTATTAGACATTGTTGGATTTTTAGGATCTATATTCATTTCTTCAAAATATAGCACAGTTAAAATATCTGCTATTGAAAGTGACCCTCCAGGATGTCCTGATTTTGCGTGGTATATCATTTCCACTATGTTTCTTCTAATACTTTTTGCAATTTCTTTTAATTCATTTTTTTCCATTTTACTCCTCCAATTATATTTCACTTTTCTTTAAATAATAGCTCACAAACGATATAACTAAAAATACTATTGCTATTGCTAAAGTAATCATTACTCCAAGTCTAGTTGCTCCACCTTTTCCACCTATAGAAAGTACTAAAGTTGTAGTTACTATTTGAAGTAATAATGCTAGTTTTAAAAATAGCCCTTGTATTCCAAACATCATACCCTCAACACTCACATTATATTTTTCATAAAGTTTTGTTGATATTTCACTAAGCATAGCTGGTGGGAATATGAATGCTGATCCACTTACCCCTGCACCTACTATTGAAAACATTAAAAAGAATACTAATTTACTTTTTTCTCCTAAAAAAATTAGTCCCAATGTCCCAAATATTATTAATGCTAAATCAAAAAGCATAATCTTTCTATAATCAAATTTCTTACTTAAAAATTGAGTTACAGGGAAGAAAATTGCTGATACAGCAAATAATATAGTTGTTGGTGTACTAGCTGCTTTTTCACTTTGTCCTAATATTACAGTTACATAGTATAATACAGAATTTCTAATAATATTAAATCCTGAAAAGAAAAAGAAAAATCCTATGAAATATAGCATAATTTCTTTATTCTTTAAATATGAGAAAGCTTCTCTAAAATTATTTTTTTTCACATCACTCTTATTTTGATGTCCTACCTTATTTTCTTTTAACAGAAATATTGAGATTATAACAATAATAGCACTTAATACAGAAAATCCTGTAACCATTATTCTCATTGCCTTAATAAAGCTCATTCCAGATTTTATCATATTTGATAAAATAATAGGGCTAAATATTAATGGCACTGCTGTAAATATTAATCTAAATACTGATTGCATTGTAGAAAGATTTAATCTTTCCTCTTTATTTGATGCAAGATCAGGAATTAAAGCATTATATGGTCCTCCAACCAAAGTATAAGCTATAAAATATATACTCCCTATAAATGCTAAATAAAGTGTTGCAATTAAAGGTCCACTAGTAATAGGAAAGAAAAATGCTATCATAGATAAAGCTAAAGGAATTATACCAATTAGCATATAAAATGATCTTCTTCCTAAACGAGAAGTAGAGTTATCAGACATATATCCTACCACAGGGTCTGCTATAGCATCTACAAATCTCATAATTACAAATGCAATTGCCAAATATATAGGTGGCATTATTACACTAATTCCATAATCTGCTATGGCTTTTTCTGACGGTAGATAAAAATATTGTATCCATTGATTAAAAACTTGATCTAGCATAAAATATGCAACACCAAGTCCATAAAAAAAATATGTTGCTTTTGTCAATCTTTTAGACATAAATTTTCTCCTTTTTTTCTTTTCCCCTACACTGTATTTTATCACATTTTTATATAAATTCGCAACTTTTACAATTAATAAAAAAGCTATTAATGTAATTTAGAGGTTCAAAAGTAATAACAAACCTTAGAACCTCTATATTAATTATACCCTATTAATTTTAAAAATCAAAAAAATAACCTAATTGTTCAGCTTTATACACAGCCTCTTGCTTATTATTCACACCCAACTTAGAGTATATGTTATTTAAATGATTAAAAACTGTTCTCTTACTAATATATGCTTTTTTAGTAATCTCATCTATACTTTTACCCTTTCTTGCCATTCCAAGAATCTTAATTTCAGTAGGAGTTAGATTGCTATAATAATTGCTTTCAAATTTAATATTTTTAAAATATTTCCCACCTCTGCAAGCCATAGTTTAAACGGCTCTGCCTTTGGTGATGGAATAGATTGGATAATACGGAATATTCCCTGCATATCTGACACATCAGTAAGACGCATTTTTCCGTCTATTGCTTTCATTTTCAACTGCTTACAAATTGTAAGCAATTCACTTCCCTCTTCTTTTAATCTCTTTTTCATTATCCCAAACAGAACGTATCTCTTTATTTTCATATAGTTTTATTTCATTCATATTAACACCCTCCTTTTTAATATTATACCCTAAATTTATGATTTTGTCTTTTAACTGCATCTATACTTTTAAAATATATTTCCAAGCACATCTGCTACATCAGTCAGCCACATTTTTCAGTCTGTTAATTTCATTTTCAAAGTGTTACAATTTGTAACAGTTTCTTTTGATTTTTATTATATGATTTAATATTATTAAATATAAAAATAAACTAATACTTAAAACTATAAAATATTTTTATTCAGTATTAGTTTTTTCTATTTTTATATTATCTAATCTCACCTTTTTCAAAATAAAAGAATAAATATAAGCCCTAACTTAAATTTAAAAAATTTTGTATAGAATAAGTGTATTCCCACTTATATTGTAAATATATTCTTACATGTTGACCTTTTCTAAAAGCCTTAAATATTGGCTTTATAATCCCCTCATCTTCCATACTCTTATCTCTAATTATCTGATATTCCTTATTTATCATATCATATGGAGTAGCCTCATCTTTTTCAGATTGAAGTATTAAAGTTGGTACTTTACCCAATATTTTTGATAATCTTAGTTCATTTAATTTACCGTCTATTTTAAAATTAAATCTTGTAAGAGGAAAAGACATTATTGCATAAGGTATTTTAAATCCTAAAAATAGGGCATGATGTAATATTGTTTCTTTAACATTTGATACTGGAGAATCTAGTATCATTTTTAATATTTTAATATCTTTTTCTTTAAGTTCTTTTTCATATAAGTAAGGGACTAATGCACTTCCCATACCACCTTGAGAGAAACCATAAAGTATAAAATCTTTAGTATTAAATTTTTCATTTAACATTAACAAAGTATTTTTAATATCTTCAGCAAACCTATAACCAAATGCGGTTTTTGCCTCATCAGATTTTCCTGAATTTCTTAAATCTGGTATAAAAATATTGTATTCTTCATCAAGCTGCATATCTACAAATAGTTGTAAAAACTTCAAACAAAAAATTCTATTATTCTTTCTACCATGATTAATAACTATTGTTTTCTTTGCATTATCTTTTTTAATATACCAACCATAAAGATTGATATTAGCCGACATATATGCTATTTCTTCAAATTCCATGTCAAAAGAAAGAGGTGAATATTTTCCACAAATAAATCTATTTTTACTTTTCATTACATACTTTAAAGACTCTTCAAGTGTAACTTTCGGATATTTTTCTATTGTACTTAAAATATAGTCATCTAATAGAAACATATTTCCCTCCTATCTAATATAATATACATTTAAATTTTCTTTATCTCCTGTAAGTATTTCGTGAATAATAAAAGCATTTTTTTCTATTTTAATTAAATTAGAATCTATATTTTTTTCTATATCTTTCCAATTAACAAATATCTTAGGATTATTTAATTTTTTAAGATACTTAGCACCTTTTTCATTTATTCCCAACACCCTTATATATTCTATATCTCTATCTAAATTTATATCATTTTTTTCAATGTGTAAAAGTGTATTAAGAATTACCCTTTTTATTCTACTTTCTGTAAAATTTCTGCTTACATAAAGTGATAAAAATTCTTTCATATTAGTAGATTTTTTTATATATTTTTCTACCCTATTATACATACTATCATTAAAATCATATACTTCCATTAATTCAATCTTTGTTTTAACATTGAATACATACTTAAACATGTCAAATATTTTTTTATCAACATCTATCTTTTTATTTATAAGGTAAGGTAAACACGATTTAGGTACAAAATTTGATATATCACTATCAATATTTTTTCTTATCATAGTTGCAGATACTATATTCCCTTTACTTTCAACTTCGTTATATCCACTTCCTATCCTTTTTATACCACATGGCAATATATCAAATGAATTTCTCTCTATACTTTTTATATATGAAAGAGCAAGTATATTATTAGATTTATATACATCTTTAAATCCATATTCATTTAAAACTAATTCATGAGCTTTAATATATGAATTCCCCCTCTTTATATACTCCCTCAATTTTTCATGATATTTTTCTTCTTTTTGAACCTCATTTATTTTATAAATCTCATCAAAATTTTCAGTTTCAACACCAAATACTTGTACATTACAACCCATTTCATTTAATATTTTAACAGAATATTCACAAAAAATATCAGCATTTTGTATAGAATAGTATACTGGTAATTCAACTAAAATGTCATAATATTCCTCTAATGCTATTTTTGCCTTTTCAAATTTATTAAGAATAGACATTTCCCCTCTTTGTACAAAATTACCAGAAATCACACCTATTTTTATTAAAGGTTCTTGTTTAGATATTTCATTTATTTGATATTTATGTCCATTATGAAAAGGGTTAAATTCTGCTACTACACCTACTACCTTATCTCTCACTATTACTCCTATTTTTTTAAATTTTTTTCAACAAATCTATCTCTGTAATAAGCTCTTTTTATTGATTTTCTTGAAGAAATATTAATATTATTCTTAAATGCCTCATCAATTATCCAGTTAGGGTTTCTAAGTAAGGCTCTACCTACAGCAATTAAGTCTATTCCTAAATCTCTAATTGCAAATTCAGCTAAATCAAAACTATCTATTTGTCCAACTGCAATAACAGGAAGATCAACTATTTGTTTAATTGTTTTTGCAAAATTTAATTGATATCCTGGATAAAATGAAAGTATTCCCTCATTTACAGTTCCACCACTACTTACATGTATGATATCAATATTTTTTTTGAAATCTATTAATACCTCTGCTAAATCTTCAGGGCTATATCCTCCCTCTGCCCATTCATAAGCAGAAACTCTAACACCTATTACACCCTTAAATTCTTTTCTAACTTCATCAAGTATTTCCCCTAAAAGTTTTGCCCTATTTTTTAAACTACCCCCATATTCATCTTCTCTATTATTAGAAAAACTTGAAAGAAATTGATTAATTAAATATCCATGTGCAGAATGTAATTCTAAATAATCATAACCTGCCAGCTGAGCTCTTTTTGCAGATAATTTAAAATCATTTATCAAAGATAATATATCTTCTTTTTCCATTTTTCTAGGTTTATTAAAGTAATCACTAAAAGGAATATCTGAACTTGATAATATATCTCCATTTTTAACTAGACCTTTTCTACCGGCATCTCCTATCTGAATACCTATTTTACTCCCTAATTTATGTACAGTATCTACTAATTTTTTCAACCCCTCAACATGATTATCAGACCATATACCAAGATCTTGTTCGCTAATTCTACCGTCTTTTCTAACAGATGTAACTTCTTGTATAATTAACCCTACATTTCCTATGGCTCTTGCACCATAATGAGCTAAATGAAATTCATTTACATATCCATCTTCTGCTTCATAAACATCCATGGGTGGCATTACTACCCTATTTTTCAATTCTAAATTGCCTAAAACATATTTTTCTAATAATTCCATTAATATCTCCTTCCCTTTATTTATCTACCTAAAGTATAGCATAATTTTACGTTTTTTGATATAATAGAAATGTTTATGAAAGGAGATTTTTAAAATGGAATATATTTTAGGAATTTACAAAAACGGTAAGTTTTTCAAAGAAATTAAACTAAACAAAAAAAATGATAAATATATATATAAATGGGCAAAAGTAGATGTTGCATCATATTTTTTTACTATAACTAAAGTAGAAAATGGTAATAGAGAAAATTTTAATATTACTTACAATCATACTAGTCCATTTGCCTCTGAATTTAGAGCCTATGCAGATAGCAAAAGTTCTCCTAAAACTATTTCTGGTATACAATCAGGTATAGATATATTAGTAGAATTTAATCCACAAGATTTTAGTTTTTTATTGCAAAAGAAAAAGTTTATAAAATTTAATGTAGACATATCTAAATTTGGACTGTATAAGCCAAAAATATTTGAAATATCTGGAGATTTTAACAATTGGTGTCCAGAAACAGAACCTATAAATCACATAAAAGATAATATATATGAGGTTATATTAAATATAGAAAATGGATTTTATGAATACAAGTTTTTAATAGACCATAATTGGTATCCAGAAAAGAATGAAATTTTAGTTGTAGGAGAAAATGGAAATCTTTTTCCAAAAGGGGAATTAGGTAATGGTAATTTTGTTAATGAAATTAGTAAAAATATTAATACTGGAAGTAAAATCTCAGCTATATTACATGACAAAAAAAAGTTAATCTATTTCAATAAAATCACAGAAAAAGAATTTGAGATTAGCATTAGAACTCAAAAATCTGATGTGGAAAGAGTATATATATCAGTAATTCCTTACACTAAAGAGGGAAAAGGATTAAATAGAATATATGAGCTTGAAAGATATATTGATTATACTAACTCTTTTGACTATTTTAAAAGAATGCTTACTTTTTCAGAAGATGTTGAAAGTTTTGAATATTTTTTCATACTTGAAGATGGTGGAATAAAAAACTACTATGGAATAAATGGACTTGAAGAAACCTTAAGTAAACCCTTAATTTATTCTAAAAAAGAAAATGAAGATATTTTCTATATCCCTTACTGGTCAAGGGAAGCTATATGGTATAACATATTTCCGGATAGATTCTATAATGGAGATGTGTACAATGACCCAATATTTAATGAGTTTGCACCAGAAAAATTTAAGAAAAATTCAAATTATGAAAGTAAATTTGTTAAAAACTACAAATGGAATAACAATGAATATGCTTTAGAGTTTGAAAGAAATAGATGGTGTTCTGATTTTAGTGAAAGAACTAATTGGGAAATACATATGGAATCAAACATTGATTACCCACTTAAATATGCAAGAATGTATGGTGGAGATTTAAAGGGTATAAAAGAAAAAATTCCATACCTTAAAAAATTAGGTATAAATGCAGTATGGTTAAATCCAGTATTCTACTCTTTTCAAAATCATAAATATGGTGCTAATGACTTTAGGCATATATCTCCTGATTTTGGTACTATTAGAACTAGTGGTAAACTACATAATGTATATATAGACCCCAAAAATGAATATGGTAATAAAAGCTACCTTGATGTACTTGGCAAAAATTCTGTTAATAACTCTGAACTTGAATTACTTGAAGTTAATTTAACTGGAGAAAATAAAGGGAAAAATGGTTATCTTGAAACAGATGACCCTAGTACTTGGGTGTGGACAGAATCTGATTTAATAATGGTAGATTTAATTAAAGAATTACATAAAAACGGTATTAGAGTAATATTTGATGCTGTATTTAATCATAGTAGTAATTATAACTTTGCATTTAACTTAGCTCTTGCAGATGGTAAAAATTCAAAATATGCAAATTGGTATAAGTTTAATGATTATTCAAATTATACAGAAGTTACAGAAAATATGAGTGAAGAAGAAGCATATAACACTGTTAATCTTAATAGAAAAAATTTAAGATATAACGGGTGGGCTGGGTTTGATACCTTACCTGTTTTTGACAGTTTTAATGAGGAATGGAAAGACTATATTTTCAATATTACAAGAAAATGGATGCTAGGTCCTGATGGAAAAGAACATAGTAATTGGCAAGAAGATGACGGTATAGACGGTTGGAGACTTGATGTACCTAATAATCTTGAAAATCAAATGTTTTGGAAAGAATGGCGTCATGTTGTTAAAAAATGTAAAAAGGAATCATATATTACTGCCGAACTTTGGTCTAATGCTGGAGATGACATTAACTCAGGAGATAAATTCGATGCCGTAATGAATTATGAATGGCTTAAAGCCGTAATAGGATATTTCATTAACCAAGGTAAAGATTTTAATGACAGCTATAAGCTAAATGCCGAACAATTTTTATTAGAATTAAGAGAAAAAAGAACATGGTATCCACTTCAAGCTGTTCAAGCTTGTCAAAACTTGAATGGGTCTCATGATACCGATAGACTTTATTCAAGAATAGTAAATGATAAAATAGGTAGAAATTTAGAAGAGGGGAAACAGTATGAAAAAGGGTATAATATTATTAGACCCGATCTTGCTGGAAACTATCACCCAAATACTACCATTGATTGGAAAAATTCTACTATTAAACCAAAAGATATATTAAAATTAATATCTATATTCCAAATGACTTACATAGGAGCTCCTATGCTTTATTACGGAGATGAGGTAGGAATGTGGGGAGCTACAGACCCATATTGTAGAAAACCTATGCTTTGGGATGAATTTTGGTATGATGATGAAAGAAATACTTCATATGTTAATAATGGTGAAATATATTCTCAAAAACCAGATATGGACTTATTTGAATGGTATAGAAAAATCATTAAAATACGTAAAGAGCATAAATCTCTTGTATATGGTAGAATAAAACAAATATATTTTGATAATGAAAAAGATATTATTGCATATGAGAGATATGATAAGGAAGAAAGTATAATAATTGTGTTAAATAATAGTTTTCAAGATCATAATGACATTATTATTACATCTTTCCATAACTCTAAAACATATCTTGATTTATTATCAGGTAAAAAAATTAAAAGTGATGTTAACGGTAAAATGAAATTTGATATTAAAGCTAAAAAAGGATACATATTTTATTTATCAAAAAGGGAATAAGTAACAAAAAGCAGAAATATATCTGCTTTTTTTATATTAACCTATTTTTGTTTAATTTTTATGATTAGAATTTATCAATTGTAGAATCAATTTATATTTGTTCCAAACATAAAAAAGTAATGAACATACATTTTTTGTATTTTTTATTATATATTCAATCAAAAAAAGTTTAACTCATCAATCATTTAACAAATAAATTATTTCTAAATATGTAAATTAAATGCATAATTACAATATAAACAATATATTTCTTTATTAAACTAAATATATTACCACTTCTATGATTATTTACTAACCTAGTTCCATTCTCTCCTTTTTCAGAATTTATTGTTACACTCACTTCTGTTGTATTTGTATATGATAGATATCATCGCCAAAAATGCTTTTAAATTATTTTTTTAATTTATTAATTTTCGTAATATAAACTTTTGTTGAAGTATATTTAATAAGATTTACTACATAACTCCATTTTATCTTATTTTTTAAATAAAAAAACAGTAGTCTCAACTACCGTTTAGAAAGTATATCCTGCTTCTATTCCAAGCATACCTTTAATATTATTTCCTAAATAAACACCTATATTATATTTATCATTTATTTTAACACCCACAGATATCTTGCTTATAGTTGTAAGTATAGTTTTATAAGTATTAGCATTCTCTATTGAAATCCCTACTCCTGTTCCAATTTCTACTCCTCCATATACTTTCATTTTCTCTTTTATTCTATAATTAAAATTTGCTTCTGCTCCTAAATTTAAATTAGGTTTATATATATAAAGACCTTCAAAAATACTAAATGAAAAATCTAACGTAACTTTAGGTCCAAATGTAGCATCTATTTTTTCATTAACTTGAACTTTCCACTCTGATAATAATGATATAGAATTTGAAATAAATCTATTATTCATATAGATATTTCTTTCTTTACTACTTAAAATTCCAAAAGCTCCCTCTAGTCTATATCTTGGTCCACTTATTTTAACAGAAGTAAATTTTCTAGTAGGAATTTTATTTTTTGAATTACCAAACGAAAATAATCCAGTAATTAGTATTAATAACAATATTTTTTTCATATATTATTCTTCTCCCTTAAAATGTATATCCTGCTTCTATTCCTAACATCCCTTTAATATCACCTGTATAAAGGGCTATATTAAACTTATCCTTTATTTTAAATCCAAATGATATTTTACTTATAGATGTAAATTCTGGTATCTCAAAATGTAAATCTTCTCGTTCATAAAATATTTGGAACCCTATTCCTATACCTGATTCTATCCCAGTGTATATTTTAATATCTTTTCTTATTTTATAATTTAAATCTGCTTCTACACCAAAGATTAAACTAGGTCTTATTGTTGGCTTAAAAAACCGACTATGATTAAGAGCTACATTTAATGTCATTTTAGGGCCAAAAGTAACATCAAATTTTTCATTAATTCCAATTTTCCATTCTGGTAATACTGAGATTGAACTTGAAGAAAATTCAAAACTTCTAAATTTCTCATTTTCTCTACCACTAATAGCTCCTTGAGAAATTTCTAACCTATATCTTGGTCCAATAACATTATTTGAAAATGAAATAAAGCCTAAAAATGATATTATCAACAACAATTTTTTCATTTATTATTCTCCTATTTTAATTATTTATCAGATTAATTATACACCCCCCCCAACATATTGTCAATAAAAAATTTTAATATATATAATATTCCTAAATTCCAAAAG
>NZ_LKKW01000023.1 GCF_001891165.1 Streptobacillus ratti
TTATCTCACAACATTTTTTAAATTGGTGGTATATAGAACTTCCCATAAAAAGCATCTGTCTTAAAAGTATTAATAATAGCTTTTTCATCTACTTCTAAAATTGCTCTAACAATATCATTAACTTCATAAACAGATACTACTGTGTAACAAATATACACTGTTTCTTTTAAATAAGCTCCTGAACCAACAGTTTTTGTCATACCATGTCTATATTTACTTATATACATCTCTGTTACTTCATCACCTTTTTTAGTCATAATTTGTAACGTAATTCGTCTGTATCTGTTATAGAAAGTATCTATAACTTTAGTTGTAATAAATTGGAATACTATTGAATATCCTGCACCATCCCATGTAAACATATATCCAAAAAATAATATTACTGACATATTAAATATGAATATGTATATCCAAATAGATTTATTAATTTTATTAGAAATATATAAAGCAATAAAATCAGTTCCCCCTGTTGAGCCACCCACTTTTAAAGCAAGTACCATTTGTAATCCATGTACTACTGCCCCTATAGTTAAGTTTAATAATATATTCGTAAATAGTGGTTCAAATTTAAAATACTTCAAAAAAATTGAAGTTAAAGCTATATGCAATAAAGATAAAAATACAAATTTTTTACTAATTTCTCTTGCACATAGTAGTGCCACTGGAAAATTAAGAACTATTAGTAAAATCCCTACAGATAAACTTATACCAAAATTTGATAATATCATATTTATTAATATAGATAATCCTGTAAATCCACCTGTTAATAATTTTGATGGAATTATAAATACCTCTATAGTGTATGACTGTATAAAAGCTGATATCATTATTAAAATTATTGGTAAAATCATTGATTTATATTTCTTAAACATTTTTTTCTCCCAATATATTTAAATTTCTTCTATTACACCTTTATTTTTCCAATATGTTGCAATATATACAAATGGTGTATCTAAAGCAGATGTAATAATTTTTAAGAAATAAGTTGAAAATGTAATTGTTAATATTAATGAAATCGGAAATACTCCATAAAATGCAATAAAATTAAATATTAAATTATCTAATACTTGACTTAATAGTGTACTCAAATTATTTCTTATCCAAATATTATTAAAGTCTGGATATATTTTCTTAATTATTTGATATAAATTAATATCAACATTAGATGAAATAACATAAGCAAGTAATGATGCAACTGTAAATCTAATAAACGGAGTAAATATAGCTGCTAAATGAACCTGGCTAGTATCATTACTAGATGGAGCTAATATTAATGCAATATTCATTACAACCGTTGTAAAAATCATAGTTAAAAATCCTATACCAACAACTTTAGCTGCTGCTTTTTTACCATAATTTTCAGATAAAATATCAGAAATTAAAAATATAGAACTATATGCTATATTTCCTAAAGTAGTTTCTATTCCAAACAAATAAACCAATTTATTAACCTGTACATTTGCAAGTATAATAGATATTGGAGCAAATATCATAAGACCAACTTTTCCCCATTTTCTATAAGCAAATAAGATTACAGAATAATTGATTAAAACATATAGAAGCCAGATAACTTCGTTACTTTTAAAAAGATTCAACATTTTTCCTCCTAAATTTTCTGTTCAACGCTGCCACCTATGAACATCTATATTATATTTTTAGTCAACAATTACTATAACATTTTCTTCTGGATATGTAAAGCCATTTTTTTCTATTTTATTATTACCATTTACCCATTTGTATAAATATTCTATTGTATCATCAGCATTTCTTACACATTTATGAGATAAAGGTACTGTTCCAAGTTTTGACTCAGTTACTTTTTTTCTTTCTTCTCTATTTTCCTTAGGTTCAAAAGTAGATGGTATTCCATGCAAATAACCTCCACCAGAAAATCTAATTGCAAATTTAGCATCTCCAATTATTATTGGCTTTTCTCCTATTTTTTCTCCCTTAGAATTTAGTATAGGTTCTTTTTCAGTATCTGAAACATAAAGCATTATAGGTTTAGTATATGGAACTAAAAAATCTCCATATGGTGTTACAAATCCTACTCCTTTAGTTATTCCTGTAGTTACATATCCCACTGTATTAACATTAAATATATTAGTATCTTTATTTCTTTCAATTGTAACTTGAGTTTGACTATTTCTATCCACATATATAAATTTATTGATAATTTCATTTATATTAGATTTTTTAAGTCTTTTAAAATAACCTTTAGGTATTTTATATATTTCATCACCATAAGACAGTGTTTTAATATATACATACTTATCATCTACACTATCTAATACTAGTAATGATCTATCAGGTAAATTAATATACCCCTTACTAAAATATGCTTTAATACTTTGATTTGCTGCATTTCCATATTTATCTTTCTCACCGTCAATTTCTGTATTTAAAGAAATATAACTATCTAAATAATAAATTTCTTTTTCTTCATTAATTGCAGAAATAATAAAATTATTTATTTTATTTGCCTTTTCAACTGCCTTTTGCCAATTAAATCCTCTTATTTCAGAATTTTTAGCATAAATATAATGCTTTTCATTCTTATACATTACCTCTAACCATTCTTTATTATCATCACCCTTAATAATTCCAAATAAAGGTAATCTTGTCCCACGTTTGATTTTACCAATAATCTTACTACCTTTTGTTGTAGGTAAATTTCTAATGTTAGTAGTAGTTTTTATATAAGCAAAATTATTTAAATTTTTATCAAAATATTTGTCAAATTTTAAATCTAATGTAATATTTTCATCTAAATCATTAAATTTTTGAATATATTCAAAAGATGGTTCTTCTACCTCTTCTTCATTTATTAATTTTGCTCCCTCAATTTTATATTCATTTTCTTTTAACTCAATATCTTCTTTTTTATTTTCAATATTAATAACTTTTTCTATTAATATGTTCTCTTCATTACTGTAATTAATACTATATATACCAAAAAATAATACCAATAATAAAAACTTTTTCATTTGACCTCCTATATATCAACTGAAACAATTCTTGATTCTCCCACTTCCTTATTCATAGTAACACCATATAATCTATCAGAGCCTTTCATAGTTTCCTTATTATGTGTAATTAATATAAACTGTGATTTATCAATAAATCTTCTTAATAATTCTACTATTTTTTTTGTATTAGCTTCATCAAGAGCTGCTTCTATTTCATCAAAAAAAGTAAATGGTGATGGTTTAAACATAAATATTGCCATTATAAATGAAACTGCTAACATTGATTTTTCTCCACCAGATAATAGCATTAGAGTTTGTTCAGGTTTATTTTTATACTTTACACTTAATTCTAATCCTGTTGTTAATATATTTTCAGAATCGGTTAATTTAATATCTCCTTTTGCACCATAGAAAATTTCTGAACACATATATTTAAAATTATTTTTAATTTCATTAAATGCAAAAGTAAATTTATTTATCATATCATTTTCTATATTAGTTATCAACGATTTTATAGAATTTGAACTATTTTCTAAATCTTGTTTTTGTGAAACTAATTCTAAATATCTTTCATTTTCAAAATTATATTCATCTATAGATGCTAAATTTACACTACCTATGTTTTCCTTTTTATTTTCTAGTTTAGTAATATTTGATTTAACTTGACTAACTTTATCTTCTTCAAGAGGATTATAGTTAAAATCATTAATTATACTTTCCTTACTTTCATGTAAATCTTCTAATTTTTCAATTAAATTTTCAAGTTCTTTAGCATTTCTACCTATATTTTCAGATAATTTTTCAACTATATTTATCATTTTAATAGTCTCTTTTTCTAATTCATTTATTACAGTAAAATGATTAGTTTCATCTCTTTCAAGTTCTTTTAGTAAAATTTCATCATTTTTTATCTTTTCAGAAAATATATTTTTATTTTCAGTTAATTCATCAACTAACTTATTTTTTTCTTCAATATCTTGATTATATTTACCAAACAATTCATCTTTATTATGTTCAAATATATCTATTTCTTCAAGATCATTTTTTACCTTACTATACATAACTTCAAGCTCATCTTTAGAATTTTTTTTGTTTGTTAATTTCTCATTTAATACTGCAAAATCAACTAACATATTATGTAATTTTGTTTGATGTCTATCAACATCTTCAATTTCTCCTAATTTAAATTCTAATTCTTCTCTTTCATTATATATTTCTTCAATAATATTCATAGATTTATCTATTTCTTGTATATTCTTATCAATTTTATTTGTATTTTCAACTATCATTAAATTACTATCTTTAATTTCATAATTAATTGTATCAATTTTTCTTTCAAGACTCGATAATTCATTATTTTTTAAATCAAGTAAATACTTAATATCGTTATATTCTAATTTAAATTTATTAACTTTTTCATTTTCAATATTTAATTTTTCATCTAAAATAGAAATTTTTGTATCAATATTATTATATTCATTTTCAAGTTCTATAATTTTATCATCAAGTAATGTTATTTCTTTTCTAATAGCATTTAATTCTTCTCTTTTACCTAAAGTTAAATCTACTTTATTTTTCTTATATCCTCCAGATATTCTCCCTCTTGAAGTTACAAGATCTCCATCTAAAGTAATTATTCTATCGTTATATCCCTTTTTAATTAGAGCATTTGCAATATCTAAATCTTCTACAATTAAAGCATTTGAAAAAATATGATCAATTAATTTTTCATATCCTACTTCCTTTATTTTAACTATATTTCTTGCAAAATCTATAATACCATTACCTTTAATTTCATTTAATTTAGTTGAAACCTTAATAGTATCTAAAGGTAAAAATGATATAGTTCCTATCTTCCTATTTTTTAATTCACTAATATATTTTTTACTTTCACTAGCCCTTTTTATTACTATATCATTTAAACTATATCCAACTAAAGTTGAAATAGCTGTTAAATATTTTTCAGGTATTTGTAATAAATTAGAAACACTATCAACTATATTTTCATCATCTTTAAATGTATCAAGAATAAATTTACTAGAAGCTGTTAAAAATACATTATCATCTAAAGTTTTTTGTATAGAATTTAATTTTGAAATTTTAGCTTCTTTCTCAAATATTATTTTTTGTCTATTAGTCGCAATATTTTTTCTATCTTTTTCTAATAGTAAAATTTCATCTGTATAATGTTTTTGATTATTTAAAATATCCTTATTAAATTCTTCCTGAGATGTTTGCTTATTTTTTATAGATTCATATTCTAATTTAATTTTTTCAGAATTTAATAATAATACATTTTTTTCTTCTTCTAATTTATTAATATTATTTTCTGTTAATTTATTCTTTCTTTCTAAATCTTCATTTTCCCCTCTAAGTCTATATCTTTTCATCTCAATTTCATTTATAGCTTTTTCATGTAATGATAACTTTTCTTCCATTTCATTACGTAACTTAGTAAGGTATTCTATTTTTTCTTTAAGTAATTCTATATTTTCATTTTTCTTAGTATATTCTTTAGTTAGTGTATTTATTTCTTTAACTTCAACAGATAATCTTTCATTATATGTTTTTTCATCTTGCATTAACTTATCTTTTATAGCTAATTTTTCTGAAAGTTTTACTTCATAATTAGATTTTTCTCTAATAGATGTATTTAAATCTTCTTTTATTTCTTCCAATTCTTTATATATATTACTTAATTTATTTTTTTCATCCTCAATATTTTGAATTAAATTATTTTTCTTTTCCCCTGTATTTATTAAGGATTTTTTTTCTAATTCAAGATTAGTTTGTATATCTTCAATTTTTTTATTATTTTCTTTTTTTTCTAAATTTAATTTATCTTGTTCTATTTCTATTTTATTAATACTATATTCATAAAGCATGTATTTATTAACATTAATTTGATGAACTATACTATTGTATAATCCAGCTTTTTCGGATTCTTCTTTTAATCTTTTAACTCTTTGTTCAAGTTCTTTTTCAACATATATTATTTTATCTAATTCAACTTGTACATTTGATAATTTTTTTAAAGCATCTTCTTTTTCAACCTTAGCTCTTTTAGTTCCAGCAGCCTCTTCTAAAATTTCTCTTATTTCCTTAGGATTAGACCCTATAATTCTTTCTACTCTACCTTGTCCAATTATAGAATAAGCTTGCTTTCCTATACCTGTATCCATAAAAAGATTATGTATATCTTTTAATCTTGATTTTCTATTATTTATTAGGTATTCTCCATCGCCATTTCTATATATTCTTCTAGTTATTTTAACTTCATCTGCTTCATAATCTAAATATCTATCTGTATTGTCAATTACTAAACTTACTTCTGCACTATTTGCATGTTTCTTATTTTTTCCACCAGAAAAAATTACATCACTACTCATAGCAGCACGTATATTTTTATAACTTTGCTCTCCTAATACCCATAATATTGCATCTAAGATATTACTCTTACCACTACCATTAGGCCCAACAATAGCTGTAATTCCTTGAGTAAAATCAATAATAGTCTTGGTTGAAAAAGACTTAAATCCATTTATTTCTAACGCTTTTAAATACATTCTTATTCCTCTTAATCCTTAAATTTAATTATTAATTCATCTATTCCTAATTCCAATTTAACTATCTCTATTCCAGCATTACTTAACATTCTTCTTGAAGCAATAGAACTATCTTTATCCTTATGTTTGTCTGAAAAAAATACAACTTTTGAAATTCCTGTTTGTATTATACTTTTTGCACATTCATTACATGGAAAATGTGTTACATATATAGTGGAACCTTTTAAATCTCTATTACTATTTAAAATAGCATTTAATTCTGCATGAACTACATAAGCATATTTTGTATTTAAAAAATCTCCCTCTTTTCCCCAAGGAACTTCATCATCACTAGAACCTATAGGAAATCCATTGTATCCAATTCCAACAATTTTACTATCTTTTACTATACAAGCACCTACTTGTGTAGCAGGATCTTTACTTCTATTTGCTGATAAAAATGCTATCCCCATAAAATATTCATCCCATGATAAAAAAGTTGTTCTTTTCATATTACCTCCTATTTAACTTTACTTTCAATATATCCGTCGTAAAAAGAAGTTTTTATAGTATTTCCTGAACTAACTTCTACACTTCTTTTTATTATCTTTCCATTGTATGTAGTAATAGTGTATCCTTTTTTAAGAATATCTTCATTTGAATGCTTAGAAACAGATAATCTAAGATTTTCTAATTCAAGTTTTTTCATATCAATCTTATTTTCCATTGTTTTTGATATTTTATCAATTTGAGATTGTAATAATATTTTAAAGCTATCAACTTTAGTAGTTAAATTACTAATATTCATTTTAGATTTAAATACTTCTATATTATTTTTATCTCTATCAATTCTTAAATTAAGTGCTTTTTCTATTTTAGTTTCTAATTCAGATATTAATATTCTTTTTTCATTAACCTTATCTACAAGATTTCTTATAATATATGAATTTTTTAAATTTTCTAGTTCTTTACTTAAATTTTTATACTTATTTTCTAAAATTTTACTAACTTTATCTTCTAAAGTATTTAAAGTATATAAAACATCGTCATATTTTGTAATAATTTTTTCAGCAGCCTGTGTAGGTGTTGATGCCCTTAAATCAGCAACATAATCTGAAAGTAATGTATCTGTTTCATGACCAACTGCTGATACAACAAAGATATCAGAAGAATATATAGCCTCTATTACTTCTCTTTCATTAAAAGCCCATAAATCTTCTATACTTCCTCCACCACGTCCTACTATTAACGCATCTAAATTATATTTTTCTTGATTTTCATTAAAATATTTTATTGCCTCAACTATTTCTTCTTTTGCACCAATTCCTTGAACTTTAACAGGATAAAGAAAAATATCTACATATTTATCCCTACTATGTGTAGTATTAACTATATCTCTAATAGCTGCACCAGTTTCAGCAGTAACTACACCTAGTCTTTTAACCACACTAGGAATTTTTTTCTTTTTATATACATCAAAATATCCTTTTTCCATGTATTCTTTTTTTAATTCCTCAAGTTTTTCGTAAAGATATCCTATTTTATTCATCTTTTCTAAAGTATCTACATTAAAAGTTAATTCACAACGTGGTTTATAGAAAGAGATATCTGCAACTATATTTATTTTATCTCCTTCTTTTAAATCTCTTGGTATGTTTTTATATAAATAACCAAAAGCTGTACATTTAATTTGTGCATTACTATCTTTAAGTGTAAAATAAAGATGTCCTGTTTTATGATAAGTGATATTAGAAATTTCTCCCTCTATAGATACTTTCTTCATTTCACTACTTTTAATAAATCTTTCAACTAAAGTTACAATTTCAGAAACAGTTAAATTTTTATTCATATTTTCCCCTAAACATTATCATAGTTTTCTTTTTTATACCCTATTATTACCTTATCTCCATCTATTAATATAGGTCTTTTAACTAACATACCATTAGTTGATAATAGTTCTAATTTTTCATCTAAACTCATAATGTCTAGCTTATCTTTTAATTTCATTTCTTTATACAAGATACCACTTGTATTAAATAACTTCTTTATATCCAATCCAGATTTTTTATGTATTTCTCTTAATTCTTCTTTAGTTAATTTATCTTCAACTATATGTCTTTTTTCTAAAGTACAACCTTTTTCTTCTAAATGTTTAAGTGCTTTCTGACAAGTTGAACATTTAGGATAATGTATATACTTCATCTACATAACCTCCATCAATACTTTTTTTAATTCATTAAGTTTATTTCTTCTATTTATAGCTTCTTCATATTGATAGTTTTCAGCAAATTTTTTCATTTCTGATTCTACCTTTTTAATTTCTTTTTCTAATTCTTTTATAGACTTAAATGTTATTTTACTTTCCTTACTTTCTTCTATTTCCTCTGTATATTCAAGTAATGACTCAGTTAAATGAGCTTTAACATTTTTAGGAACTATATTATTTTCCTTATTATATCTTTCTTGAACCACACGTCTTCTTTCAACCTCATCTATAGCTTCTTTCATAGACTTAGTTATTTTATCTGCATATAATATTACATGACCATTTACATTTCTTGCAGCCCTACCCATAGTTTGTATTAGCGATCTTCTTGACCTTAAAAATCCCTCTTTATCTGCTTCTAGTATTGCTACTAATGAAACTTCTGGTAAATCAAGACCCTCTCTTAAAAGGTTAATTCCAACAAGAACATCAAATTCTCCATTTCTTAAACCTTTAACTATCTCTACCCTATCTATAGTAGATATTTCAGAGTGCATATATTTAACTTTAATTCCATAATCTAAGTAATACTCTGTTAGTTCCTCTGCCATTTTTTTTGTAAGTGTTGTAACTAATATTCTTTCTCCTCTTGATACTCTCTCTTTTATATCATCCATTAAATTATCAACTTGATTTTTAGTTGGCCTTATTTCTATACTTGGTTCAACAATACCAGTAGGTCTTACAAGTAATTCTACTATTTCTCCATTTGATTCATTTATTTCATAATCACTAGGAGTTGCTGATACATACACTACTTGTTCTACCTTATTAAAAAATTCTTCATGTCTAAGAGGTCTATTATCTAAAGCACTCGGTAATCTAAATCCATGATTAACTAACATTTCTTTTCTGCTTCTATCTCCATTAGACATACCACCTATTTGTGGAACCATAATATGTGATTCATCTAAAAATACTATAGGAGCTTCAGGGAAATAGTCAAGTAAAGTATATGGTGCTTCTCCTGATTTTTTCCCTGTAAGATATCTTGAATAATTTTCCATTCCTTTACAATATCCTATTTCCTTTATCATTTCTAAATCATATTCTGTTCTTTGCTTTATTCTTTGTGCTTCAACTAATTGCAATCTATCTTCAAAGTATTTTACTCTTTCAACCATTTCTTCTCTTATATTTTGAGTTAAAACATTAGTATCTACTTCAGATAAATAATGAGTAGCAGGCATAAGATTTAATCTTTTAATATCTCTTATTTTTTTATATGTTAAAGTGTGTAATTCAGAAATGCTTTCTAATTCTTCATCAAAAAATTCAAACCTATATACAATATCTTGATATATAGGGTAGACATCAATTACATCACCTTTTACTCTGAATTTAGCTCTTTCAAGAATAGTGTCATTTCTTTCATATCTAAGAGATAATAAAGACTTAATTAATTCTTTTCTTTTTATACCACTTAAAGCTATATCTACATAAAGACTTCTATCTGCATATGAATTTGGAGAACCTAATCCATAAATTGCTGAAACAGATGCAATAACTATAACATCTTTTCTATTTAAAAGTGCTGCCGTTGCCGCATGTGTTAACTTATCTATTTCTTCATTAATTGCAGAATCTTTTTCTATATATGTATCTGTAGATTGTATATATGCTTCTGGTTGATAATAGTCATAATATGATACAAAATATTCTACTGCATTTTCAGGAAAGAATTGCTTATATTCATTATATAGTTGTGCTGCCAGTATCTTATTAGGTGCCATTATAAGGGCAGGTCTATTAAGCTCTTTAATTATATTAGCTATAGTAAATGTCTTACCACTTCCCGTAACACCTAATAAGATTTGATCACTAATCCCATTTCTTATATTTTCAACCACTTTTTTAATTGCTTCTGGTTGATCACCTGTAGGCTTGTAGTCTGAATGTAATTTAAATTCCATATTTTTCCTTTATTTTAAATTATCATCTATTTGTTTTAAAATATTTGATGGATTTTCAAGTAAAGTTCCATATCTAAAGAATATAGAACCATTAACTGCATCATATTTTTCATTTAATTTAAGTTGTTTTTCAAGTTCTAATCTATCTTGCCATGGTTTTGGTTCAATATATTTATATATTCCATGTCCTACATATAAAGGAGTGTTTGTTTCTTTTGATTTTTCTGCCCACCATTTAACTAATTCTTCATAATCAGCTTTTTCAAATCCAATATTCCAATATATTTGAGGTGCAATGTAGTCTACCCATCCCTCTTTCATCCATTTTAAACTATCTGCATATAGCGAATCATAGCTTTGTAATCCTTTAGTCTTTGATCCTTTAGCATCTGTTTCATAGTTTCTCCATATTCCAAATGGACTTACACCGAATGATAAATTAGGTTTAATTTTATGTACTGAAACTGATAAGTTCTTTATCATATTATTAATGTTATCACGTCTCCAATCACCCCTAGTATTATATCCTGAACCATACATTTCAAATTCTTTTTGATCTACATTATCTCCAAGTTTTGAAGTTGCTGATGGATATGGATAGAAATAATCATCTAAATGAAGACCATCTATATCATATTTTTCAACTATTTCTTCTATAGCTCTTGAAACATAACTAACTACTTCTGGATTACCAGGATTCATATAGAATTTACCATCATATTCAAATATCCATTCTGGTTTTCTTTTAACTATACTTTTATCTGATAATTTATTTAAGTCTGTATTCATAGATGCTCTATATGGATTTATCCAAGCATGTAATTCTATTCCTCTTTTATGTGCTGCATTTATTGCATATTCTAATGGATCATATCCTGGATTCTTATTTTGTTTTCCAGTTAAATAAATAGACCAAGGTTCAAATTCAGAACTATATAGTGCATCAGCTGCAGGTCTTACATGGAAAAATACTGCATTTAATCCCCATTTTTTAATATTTTCCATCATTTCATCTATTTCTCTTTTTTGCTCTTCCATAGATGTCGTTTTTGGGAAGTCAAGATTAACTACAGTCGCTGCCCAAACACCTTTAAGATTTTTATTAATTTTTCTATTTTCTCTTTTAAAAATTTCTTCTGTTAATTTTTCATTACTTAATATTTCTTTATTTGTAGTCTTAGAAGTTATTTTTATTTCAGTTTCAGTAACTTCACCTAATTTATATTTAGCCTTATAGTCCTTATATAAGTCTTTCTCTTCTACTACTGATGAACAAGATATTAAAAATCCTACGAAAGCTAAACTAGCTATTATTTTTTTCATTTTTACCTCCATTATTTTATAACTATTCCTACACCATCACCAAAAGGTAATAATGTAAAATTATATCTATCATTTAAATGATTAATAAACTCTCTTAAATTTCTTACCAATGTCTTATATCTTTTAGGAAATTCATCTTCTGCAACATATCCTCTAAACATAATATTATCAATAAAGATAATTCCACCTTTTCTTAATAACTTATATGAATGATTATAGAAGTCCTTATATTTACTTTTTCCTGCATCTATAAATACAAAATCAAATTCCTCAGTTATATTAGGCAATACATTTATAGCATCATCATGTATACTATTTATATATTCACTTAATCCAAATTCTTTAAAATTTTCATTTGCTTTTAAATATCTTTCTTCTTCTATCTCTATTGTTGTTAATTTTCCATTATTTTTTTTACATATTTCTGCTAAAAAAATACCTGAAAACCCTGTTGCAGTTCCTATTTCTAAAATATTTTTAGCTTTAATATTTTCTGCTAAAAATACCATATATTTTAAAACCTCTCTAGTTATTATTGGTATCTTTTCTTCTAGTGCTATTTTTTCAATTTTTTCTTGTTTTTCATTAAATTTATATAAGTTTCTAGCAAAATTGCTAGAATTTTCAAAATTTATTATCATAAAAATCCTTTCACACTTTTACTAAATTATATCATAAAACATAGAAAAAAGCTATTTTTTCTAACATTTCCATATATTTAATAATTTTTTAGTGTAGGTTGTTTTACTTTCTTTTAATATATTACCTCTTTCAACTATTTCTCCATTTTTTAATACTAAAATATCTTCTGTAATATATTTTAATAATTCTACATTGTGAGTTATAAATATTATTGTTTTTCCATATACTTCATTTAATTTTTTTACTATATCTATAATCTGCAATTGTAAATGAATGTCAAGTGATGATATTGCTTCATCAAATATATATATATCAGGATTAAATAAAATTGCTCTTGCAATCACAAGTCTTTGCTTTTCTCCTCCAGATAATATATTTACATTTTTTTTTAAATCAATATGACTTAAAGATACAAATTCAATAATTTCTTTTATTTTATTAATATCAATTTTTTCTTTCTTTACTATATACACCTCTTCAAGTACATCTAAAATAGAAAATCTAGGGTTAAGAGAAGAACTGTATTCTTGATATATCATGGATACTTTACCATTTACTTTTAATTCTCCATTACTTACTTTAATAATTTTAGATATTATCTTGCCTAAAGTACTCTTCCCACTTCCACTTTCTCCAACTACAGCTAAAAGTGTTCCCTCATTTATCTCTAAATTAATATCTTTTAGCACTCTAACATTTTCAAAATTTTTATTTACATTATTAAGTTTAATCAAATTCATCTTCTAACATCCTATTCATAGCATCAATATATTCTATATTTGAATATTTTTTTAAATCTTCAACTTTTTCTACTTCAATAATTTCACCGTTGTTTATAAATATTATCCTATCACTAAATTTTCTTACTGCATTAATATTGTGTGTAATTAAAAGAACGGATATGTTTAAATTAGCTACTAAATTCAATATCTCATATTCATTAATATTATCAAGACCTGTAGTTATTTCATCGCATATTAAAAGCTTAGGATCCATCATTAAACATATCGCTATAACTATTCTTTGTTTTTGACCACCACTTAATTCAAAAGGATATTTTTCTAATACATTTTCATTTAAATTTAAATCATTTAATATCTTTTTAGCTTTAATTATGGCATCTCTTTTATTTAATCTTTTATGATAAATTGATGCCTCAATTATTTGCTCTTTAATTTTTAATACAGGATTTAAACATTCTGCAAAATCTTGAAAAATATATCCTATTTCTACATCGCTAATATCAATATATTTAACTGTCCCATCTAATTTTAATTTAGACATACCCTTAATAGCTCTAGCTATTTGACTTTTACCACTACCTGAACTACCAATTAATGATAATATCTCATTTCTATTTATATCAAAACTAATATTATTAATAATATTTTTATCAGGAGCTGATATACTTAAATTTTTAATTTCTATCATTTTCATATATACCTCCAAAAAATACTGTTATTATAATTAAAATTAGACTTGCAAAAAGAAATTGTTTAGGACTTATTAATAATCTTGAAAATCCAGATGATATCAAATTACCTAATGATGGTCTTGGATTTCTTATTCCTATTCCCATAAAAGATAAATAACTTTCAGTAAATATTATCCCTGGTATCATCAATGTTAGTCTTACAAGGATTATAGGTAATATATTAGGTATTATATGTCTTTTTATTAAATAAAAAGGTGTTGCACCCATATTTTTAGCAACTTCAATATAGTTATGTAATTTAACTTTTTTTACTTCATTTCTTACAAGTATACTAAGTCTTAAACTTCTAGTAAAACTTATTGAAAATATTAATAAAATTAAACTGTTTCCAAATATTAATAGTATAAATATTACGATAATAATACTTGGTATTGAAAGTAAAAGTTCTATTATCATCATAAAAAATTTATCAATAAATTTACCATAGTATCCCATTACACTACCTATAATTATGCTAGAAATTAAACATATTATACATACTATACTAGCTAACAGAAGTGATATATATATACTTTCAGATAATCTTGCAAGTAAATCTCTACCAAGATAATCTGTTCCTAAAATATGATTATTTTGAAAAATACTTAATTCTATATAATTTAAATCTTGATCACTATAATTAAATTTATTAAAAAGTTTTTCAATAACTACAAATATTATTAGTGAAAGTATAAAAAACATAGATTTAATCTTCTTATTCATTCTCTTTCACCCTCAATCTTTTATCAAAAATTAATATTAATATATCCATTATATTAAATAGTGTAACAAGAATTATGGTATAAAATATAGTTAATCCCATTATCATAGGATAATCTCTGTCTATTATTGATGTAGTAAAATATCTACCAATACCAGGAACACCGAACAAGGTTTCAATTATAAATGACCCTGTAATTAAAGAAATAACATAAGGTATTAAACTAGATAATAAAGAGGGGGCAATATTTTTTAATATATGTTTAATTACAATATAGTTTATGCTAAGACCTTTACTTATTGCAAATTCTACATAATTTTTATTTATCTCCTCTTTTATTTTCTTTCTTAGTAATTTAAATATTATTGGTAAATAAAACAATACTAGAGTTAATACAGGAAATATTTTTTCTCCTTTTCCATAATAACCCATGATACTTAATTTAGGCAATCCTAACAATCCTTTATGTATATACACGGCATAATATTGCAATAATCCAGCTAAAACAAAGCTAGGAACTGCTATTAACATACTAGATAGTTTTACAAATAATTTATCCATAAACTTATAATTTACAGAAATAAGTGAGAATATTAAAGCAAAGAAAGTTGAAAAAGATAAAACTCTTATTCCTAAATCAAGTGATGTAGGAAAATTGTTATTAATAATATCTACTACTCTTAAATTAGGATATTTAATTGACTTTCCAAAATCTCCATTAACAATTTTTTTCATATACTTTATATATTGTTCACTAATAGGTTTATCTAAATCATATGTTTTTATTATTTGATTTTTAACAGTTTCATCTAATTCATCATCTATAATATTATTAGGAAGAGAATGTATCATGAAAAAAGTTAAAGTTATAACTGAAAATATTACTACCAATCCTCTTAGTATTTTTAAAAAAATTTTTTTTAACATCTATCCTCATTTCTAATATAAAAAAACTATCTCTTATACAAAGAGATAGCCAAACTAATCCTATTTATTATATTATTTAGAAACTACGTTTGTTGCTTGTGGTCCTTTTTCTCCATCTTCAATATCGAATTCTACTTCTTCACCTTCGTTTACTGTTTTGAATCCACCTTTATTTATTTTTGAGAAATGTAAGAAATAATCTTTCCCATCTTCACCTGAAATAAACCCAAATCCTTTTTTTTCGTTAAACCATTTAACTTTACCTAACAAAATACTTCCTCCTATTCATAATGGCATATGCCAATTTATAACAAATTATACCATGTTTTCAAGAAAAGTCAATAGAATTATTATGTTAATTAAATTTTCTGTCTAATTTTATCTCATAATTTAGGAATTTAATATAGTAACATTTAAGATACATTCTATCTTTTTTTTGATAATTTCCATATTTACTATCTCCTATTATTGGATATCCTATATCACTTAAATGTACTCTAATTTGGTGTTTTCTACCTGTAATTAAGTCTATATCAAGAAGTGCTTTGAAATCTTTTATCTCTATTACTTTAAAATATGTTTTAGCTTCCAACCCATCTTTTGATACTTTAACCTTATCTTCAAGTATTTTTATTTTTTTATCAGAAAAAAATTCTTCATTTAATTTGAGATTTTTTTGTTCCACTTTAGCAATATATCTCTTTATTATATTTTTATTTTTTATTTCTTCATTCACTTTTCTAAGTATTTGTAGATTTTTACAACCTATTACAAGTCCTTCTGTTTCTAAATCCAATCTATTTGCAAAATTTACATTTGTATTATTATAATACACCTTTGCCATTTCAGATAATCCATATTTATGTTTATCTCCTTTGTGCATAGGCATGTTATTAGGTTTATTTACTATAAATACATCATCATCTTCAAATACTATCATTTTTTTAAATAAATCAACATTTATTATTTCTTTTTTCACTTTTCTTTCCATAACTATTTTAGCAGAATCTGGAAAAAAAATTTCATCATTTAGTAAAAGTCTATAATTTTCTTTACTTTTTTTGCCATTTACTTTTACTAATCCTTTTCTTATTAATGAAAATATTATAGATAAACTTTCTTCTTTAGAGTATTTTCTCATAAATTTATCAAGTCTAACATTTACATGTTCCTCATCTACTAAGTATCTATTTATCATCTTCATCTCCATTATATATCTTAATACTTTGTATTAAGGATATCATTAAAAATGAAGATATAAATGAAGAACCACCATAACTCATTAAAAGTAATGGTTTACCTGTAACAGGAACTATTCCTAAAGTCATTCCAACATTTATTATAACATGAGCTAAAAATATTCCTGATATTCCATAAAGTATTACTCTACCATAATCATCAATAATTTTTCTGGAAATATTTATAATTGCATATATCAAAAAGAAATATAAGGACAGTACTAATGTTGAACCTAAAAATCCTATTTCCTCTCCTATAACAGAAAAAATAAAATCAGTTTGTGGTTCTGGTAAAAATTTTAGTCTACTTTGACTACCCTCTAAGTAACCTTTACCTGATAAACCACCAGAACCTATAGATATTTTAGATTGAGCAACATGCCAACCTTTATTTTTTAAATCCTTTTCTGGATTAAGAAAAACTTCAATTCTCGTTTTTTGATAGTCTTTTAAGACAAACATATATGTTGGCACACTCATAATACCAAGCATCATAAATATTATTATTATAGGCTTAACATTGGCATTAGATAAATATAGCATACATAAAAAAGAAAAACATAATATTAATGTTGTACCTAAATCTGGTTGTAATAATAGTAAGCCTAATATAGGAATACCTGGAATAAATGCTAAAACAATTGATTTAAATGAATTAATACCATTAGGAAATTTTTTTACAAACCAAAATGAGTATATCATTATCAAAAATATTTTAACGAACTCTGATGGCTGAATTTGAGTAATACCAATATTAATCCATCTTCTTGCTCCAAGTTTTACAACACCAAAAAATCTTGTATATAATAAAAGTAATACTGAAAATATATATATTGGTTCTATTATTTTCTTAGTAAATCTATAATCTATAAATAAAGAAAGCATAAGTATTAAAGTCCCTACAAATGTCCACAATAAATTATTTTTTACATAATACATAGACCTTGTTGCACTATATACAAATGATGTACTTATAAATACAAGTAAATACACTATAAGTAATAATGATTTATCTAATTTATGTATACGATTTCTTAATTTCGCATAACTTCTTTTACTAAACATCTATATCTCCTATTACACAAGTACTAAAATCATTTAATAAAACTCTTGCTTTATCATTTATGTCTTTTACTGTTATACATAATAACATATCAGCAATTTCTTTATCCGTAAATACTTTTCCAAATACTTTATACATATTTAATAATCTTCCAACAATCTTATTATTTTCTTTAGCTGTAGCTCTATTTGAAAGAATTGAGTTTTTAACTTTTTCTAATTCTCTTTCAGTAACTCCATCTTTTTTTATAGTTTCTAATATTTGTAATGTAACTTCTAAAGATTCTTTATATTTATTAACAGATGTACCTATATATATACCAAAAGTTTTTAAATTTTTATAATCAAAATTCATAGCATTTACAGAGTAGGCTAAACTTCTCTTCTCTCTAATTTCTTGAAATAATCTTGAACTAAATCCATCTCCTATAATCATTTCCAAACATGTATCTATAAAATAATCTTTTAAAGTTCTTTCTTTTACATTATTTTTAGTAAGAATATATACATTTACTTGGTTTATTTCCTTTTTTTCTCTATAATCTATTTTCTTTAATTCATCTTTTTCAAAAACAATATTAACTTTATTTTCATTTAATTTTGAAAAATGTTCTGTAATCTGTTTAATTAATAATTCTTCATCAATATTACCAGAAACTGATATAACTAAATTATCTCTTGTATAATTTCTTTTATAATAATCTATAAGCATTTCTCTTGTAACACTATTTACACTTTCTTCAGTTCCGATAATATTATACTTTAAATTACCCTCAAATAAATTTTCCTGCATTTGTTCAAATACCACAGACCAAATATCATCTTTAGACATTCTTATTTCCTCAAATATTATTTCTTTTTCTTTTTTTATTTGATCTTCTGGAAATATTGGATCTGTAATCATATCAAAAAATATTTCTGTTGTTTCTTTTTGTTTACTTGATAAAGAAGTAAAATAATAATTAGTAACTTCTTTTGAAGTATACGCATTATATTTTGCACCATAAAAATCCATTTCTTCTGATATTTCAAAATTATTTCTTTTATTAGTACCTGTAAATAACATATGTTCTAACATATGAGAAATACCTTTTTCATTTTCTTTTTCATTAACAGAACCTGTATTAAAACATACAGAAATTGTAAATGAAGCATCATCTTCTATCTTATTTATTAATATTTTTATCCCTAATATATCTAGTATCTTCACCATAAATTATATTCCCTCTTTTATTTCTTTTAAAAGCTTTCTCTTAAAATTTTTTTCAAGATTATATGTTCTAAAATCATCTAATCTATTTTTTATAAATTCTGGAAATAGTGAATTATATGCTCCAGAATGAATAGAAATGTATTCAACTACTATAGAATTATACAAAACTTCTTTAACATTATTAAATTTACTTGATACAAACAGCATTATAATAATAGCAAATACAATTATAATACTTGCTTTTACAAAGCCAAATACTGCTCCAAGTAATTTATTTACAATCCCAAGAGGTGTCATACCTATTAGTTTTGTAAGCATATTAATCATTAAAGATACTAATAAATATAAACCTAAAAATATAGCAATGTATACAATGTATCTAGTTACTACATTATCAGCCCTAATATTAGCTATTAATTCTACTATTGGTAAAAACATAGGTGTAAAATATATCACTATTACTAATTTAATTAAATTAAAAGCTGATTTTACAAAACCATTTTTATATCCCATAATTACAAAAAATAGTGTTAATATAATTATCAAAATATCTAATATCATTTTTCCTCCATCCATATTCTTTTAACCCTATATGAAACTGCACATAATAATTCATAACTAATTGTATTTAATTCTTTGGCTAAATCTCCTACTAAAATATTATTTCCAAATATTTCTACATAATCATCTACTTTAATATCATCATCTACTTTTATCATAAATTGATCCATACATACATTTCCTACAATAGGGTAATATTTACCATTAAAATATACATTTGATTTGTTAGACATAGCTCTAAACATACCATCTGCATAACCACAAGATACAGTTGCAATTTTTTCTCCACAATGAGCTAAATATGTTTTAGAATATCCAATATATGTATCTTTTTCTAAAGTTTTAATATGATTTACCCTAGCTTTAAATGTCATAACAGGTTCAAAAATATCTGTCATCTCTGCACCATACATTATTATTCCTAATCTATACAAATCATATTCATTATAATTATTAATACTACCAAAGCTATTTAATATATGTTTGTATTTAACATCTAAATCATTAACAACTTTATTAAATTTTTTTATTTGCATACTTGTATAATCTTCATCATTATCAGCAGATGAAAGGTGGGAATATATTCCAACTGGTTTAAGCATACTATATGCCCTATATATTTCATCTTCCATAAATCCTATTCTACCCATACCTGTATCTAAGGCATAATGAAAATTTCCATTTATCTTATTTTTTAATATATATTCTATGTCTTCAAAACTAGAGATTGTTAAATGTATTCCCTTTGAAACTGCATTTTTAATATCATCTTTCACAATAGGGGATAATATTAAAACATTAACCTTTGGAAACATGCTTAATATTTCTTCAGCCTCTTCAAGTCTTGCAACTCCAAAAAAGTTTATTCCTTTTTCTATAGATTTTTCAACAATTTTTATAGCTCCATGACCATAGGCATTTGCTTTAACTATAGCCATTACTTTACTAGCAGGTATTTTTTTTAATATTTTATCTAAATTTTTCTTAAAAGCATCTAAATTAATTATTGCATAAGCATTCATATTTATCCACCAGCTTTAATATTTTATTTAAAACTTCATCAAAAGTTAAATTATCTGTATTAATTTCAATAGCATCTTCTGATTTCCTTAAAGGGGAATGTTCTCTATTCATATCCTCATAATCTCTTTTAATTATATCTTCAAGTATTTTTTCATACTCTAATTTCTTATCCTCTAAATATCTTCTTTTTGCTCTTACTTCAGCTGAAGCATTTAAATATATTTTAATATCTGCATTTGGAAATACTACTGTCCCTATATCTCTACCATCTAATATTACTGATTTATTTTTTGATATTTCTCTTTGTAAATCAACCATAAATTCTCTTACTTCCTTAATTTTAGATACCTTTGATGCCATCATAGATACATTATTTTCTCTAATTTCTTTACTGACATCTACATTATCTAAATAAAAAGTACTACCTTTAATATCTATATTTAATTCTTTTAATACATCGCTGATATTATCTAAATTTAAATTATCTTTTATCATCTTATATCCTAATAATCTATACATAGCACCTGTATCTAAATGAGCTATATCAAGTTTTTGGGCTATCGACTTTGCAACTGTACTTTTTCCACTACCAGAAGGACCATCTATAGCTATAATCATAATTTCACCTCTATATTTTTTCGTAAGATAAATTTATTCTATTAATACTTAATGTTTTACCTGTTTTAGTATCTATTTCAACTTCAATTCCATTAATTCTTTTATTTTCTTCACAAACAGTATATCTAACTGGCATACCATCTTTAAATTTTTTTATAATCTCTTTTCTATTCATACCAATTACACCATCATGACCACCTGTCATACCTATATCAGTAATATATCCTGTTTTATTTAATAATATTCTTTCATCTGCTGTTTGTATATGTGTATGTGTTCCATATACAAGAGAAGCCTTACCTGCTAAATTCCAACCCATAGCATTTTTTTCAGATGTTACTTCTGCATGAAAATCAACTATAATTATATCTGCCTTGTCTTTTATTTCTTCATATAATTCATCAATTGACAAAAATGGACAATTTACTGTATTCATGTATACTTTTCCTTGTAAACTTACTACTGCTATTTTAACATCATTTTTTTTAATTATAGTATATCCTTTACCTGGACTATTCTTAGAGAAATTATATGGTCTAATTATTCTATCTTCACTATCTAAATAATCATATATTTCTTTTTTATCAAAACTATGATTTCCTAATGTAATGACATCTACACCATAATTAAACATACTTTTAGCATTATTTGGAAGTATTCCAAATCCTCTATCTATATTTTCAGCATTAACTATAATAAAATCATAATTATTTCCTCTTTTAGATAAAAATTTAAATAATACATTTTCTCCTGATAATCCAACTACATCTCCTATAATTGCAAATTTCATATTTTCCCCATTCTAAAAATTTAAGCAGCCAATTAAATTATGACTGCTTAATATTCAACTTAATTAACTTAAAATTACTTTGCATATTCAGTTGCTCTTGTTTCCCTAACTACTGTAACCTTAATTTGTCCTGGATATTGCATTTTTTCTTCAATATCTTTAACAACATTTCTTGATAATATTACTGCTTGATCATCAGTAATTTCTTCTGGTTTAACAATCAATCTTAATTCTCTTCCAGCTTGTATAGCATATGAACTTTCTATACCTTGATGTGAATTTGCTATTTCTTCTAATTGTTCTAAACGTTTTAAGTAATTTGATAATGTTTCACGTCTTGCACCAGGTCTTGCAGCACTTATAGCATCTGCTGCCTGAACTATTATAGCCTCAACAGAAGTTGGTTCAACTTCATTATGATGTGCTTCAACTGCATTAATAACTATAGCATTTTCTTTTGAGAATTTTCTTAAAAACTCTGCTCCATTAATTGCATGTGAACCCTCTTGCTCATGTGAAAATGCTTTACCTATATCATGTAACAATCCAGCTCTTTTAGCATAATCAGCATTAACACCTAATTGTGTAGCAAGGCTAGAGCATAAATGAGCAACTTCAATTGAATGTTGCAATACATTTTGACCAAAAGATGTTCTAAATTTAAGTTTCCCTAAAGTTTTTAAAACTTCTTTAGGCAATGCAGGTATTCCTACTTCTAAAATTGCTTCTTCTGCTGCACTTATCATAGAATTTTCTACTTCAGATTGTGATTTTTCAACTAATTCTTCTATCTTAGTTGGATGTATTCTACCATCTTGTATTAATTTTTCAAGTGTTAATCTTGCAACTTCTCTTCTTACACCATCAAATGATGAAAGTACTACTGCCTCTGGTGTATCATCAATAATTAAATCTACTCCTGTTGCAGCTTCTAATGCCCTTATATTTCTTCCCTCTTTTCCAATTATTCTACCTTTCATTTCTTCACTAGGTAATTGAACAACAGAAATAGTAGCATCTGCAACATAATCTGAAGCAGCTTTATTAATAGCTATTGCAATAGCAGATTTTGCTATTCTATCCTTTTCTCTTTCTAAATTATATTCATAATCTTTAATTAAACGTGCTTTATCATAATCTAATTCATCTTCTAATTTAATTAATATTATTTCTTTTGCTTGTTCTGAAGTTAAACCTGAAATTCTTTCTAATTCTTTTTCTTCTTTTTCTATCATTGAATTTAATTCATTTTCAATTTCAACAATTTTTTCTTTTCTTTCTTCAAGTTTTGCTTCTTTTTCCTCTAATTTATTTGTTCTTAATTCTAAATTTTCTTCTTTTTTAGCAATTCTTTCTTCTTTTATTAAAAATTCTGATTTCATTACTTTAATTTCTTCATCAGCTAATTTTCTTTGTGCTAATAGTTCTTCTTTAATTTTTAAAGTTTCTTCCTTTTTAAATGATTCTATTTCTCTTTCTACATCTTTTTTTGTAGTTTCCAGTTTTCTTTTTAAGTCAAATATTTTTAACTCTAAATCACTATATTCACCATATTTTTTAGTAAATTTACTTTTAGTAATATTAAATCCTACTAAAACTATTAATACTGCAACCAAGATGATTAATGTATAAATAATCATTTTTTCTCCTTTCTTTTTTATTATCATTCAACACTATCAATCATCCATTTGCCATTATATTTTTTCCAGATTACATCAAAATACATTGTTTCTGTTTCATAATTTAATAATAATATAGATTTTGCGGTATTTGTATTTATTATTTCTATCTCTTTTGAAAAAACTATTAAAAATTTTGAAAAATCATATTTTGATAAACTTGATAATATTATCCGATTTCTTAGTGTTGTAGTCATTCTTTTTTTTATTTCGTCTTTATTATCTATTTTTGCTAAGTCAATAATCTCATCTTGTACTTTAATTACTTCTTTAAAAATTTCATTTCTTTCAAAATTATTTATTGTACTGATTTTATTTATATTTGAGCAACTTATTAATAGTAAAAAAAACATTAGAAATATATATTTTTTCATATTATCTCCCATAATATTCAGTCTATCATATTTTGAATTTTTTTTCAATTATTTTTAAAAAAAGACTAGATAACCTAAATTCCAAAAGTA